>JBOFSS010000026.1:0-2084 GCA_051651665.1 Mycoplasma sp. | reverse complement strand
CAGTCTTTTATCTACTTGTGTAACATATCCATCTGTAGTTCTATTTATTTCATTTGTTTCAAGTGATTCAATTTCTTTACATATTACCTCTGTTATCGAATTATTAGTTGAATTTTGTGATCCACATGATGCAATACAAGTCTGACATTTAGATATAATGGAAAAAGCACCTCCTGTATAATTAATATATTTCGAAAATAATTTTTCTATATGAAAACTAAATAAATTATATTCTACTATCATTCCATCGGAGCCAACTGTATAAGCAAAGTAATCATGCTCATGAAAAATAATTTCCTTAATTACCCCAGTATGTGGAGTTTCAAAAGCTTTTAAAGTTTCTCTTGTATAAGAACGTATCAAGTATCACATTCTTCCACTTACTGCGGCTAGTAAGTGCCCTCCATATGAAAATTTTAATAAATGACATTCTGGTTTTGGATTCTCATTAGGAGTTGAATCAGTATTATAAAACCTCAGTTCTTTATAGCAGAGATGGAAAAAACGAATCATCTCCCTATCACTTATAGCAATATAATATCCATTAGGATGAATAGCAACTGATAATATTTCCATTTCTTTTTCTTGATTCTTTTCCTTCTCTGTTCAAATTATTTTACAATATTCACAATGTCCTGTTAAATAGTTCCACACTCTCACTGTTTTATCTTCAGATGATGTCGTAACTATAATAGGGCGTTGTAAAGCAACATCCATTGATGTTATTGCACCTTGATGAAATCCATCACATACTAAATTCATTTTTAGATCGAAGTTTAAACTTTTTCAATTTTCAAAAATGTTTTTTATATTTATACTTGCTATTTCATTTGAGTCATATCCTATTGCCATATATTCTTCTCCCTTACAAAATGTAATTCCAATCACTCCTGCTTGCTTTTCTCTCTTTGTATATCTGATTGGAATATAATTCAATTCATTACCTGATTTCTTTTCAACAAATCATAGATGTCCTTTAGTTGAGCCAATAACTATACCTTTACTAAAACTTTTAATAATAAAAGGAGTAATGAAATCACTATTAAAGCAATTAGTTATATGTTGTTTTACAATGAATTTCTCAACACGCATTGATAATCCTCAATCATCATCTTCATCATCACCCACCTTTTTAATTCAATTTTTTGTATTAGAATCATTATACCCTTCTCATATATAAATATCTTTTTCCTCTGTAATCACAGCTCAAGTGGGTATTTTAACATGTCACCATTCATGATCAACAAAATTTTTTGTTAAATCTCAATTTTTAATTATTGACTTAAACTCTTTAACACTGTTCTCATATATGTACCAAAAAGTCAAATAGTTTTTCCCTGATGTACATATTAACTTATTCTCAAGAGTAATTTTATTTACATCATTAGGTACAATAAAAACACACTTTGGTTTATAGTTATCTTCTTTATATGATTGAAATATTTGGACATCCCATATTATTCCATGTAATACTTTTGATCCATTATTTGAAGTATTTGTACCTGTTGCATTTGGATTGACTACACCTCAAGCAGCAACGTAATTACCATCTGCACTAAATGATGCATAAATAAATTCAGAATAAATAGTAGATATTACTTTTCTTTTTGGTTTAAAAATTGTAATTGAACGAAAATTTCATTTGCTTAAATTATAGACTGATATACAAGCCTTCTGAGATTTCTTTTCACATACTCAAAGAAGAGAATAATCTTTTGTTGTATTCATAGAGGTAACATTCAAAACGTCGTCATCATTGTAAATAAACATTATATCATTCTTTCTAAGCTCTTCACGAACAAAAATGTCTCTAATTGCAATATGATGTCCTACTGGATATATTATTGCATTTCCTGATTCACCAGCAAAAAAGATGCAATCTTTAATACCTCATTTAAAATCTGCTCCGAAGGCTTTGAGTAAATCTAAGCGTCAACTAGCTTTGTTTGGACGAGAAGTTACATCAATCATTTTTAATTTTTTATTTATTAAAATTAATATCCTTATAATCAAGTTAATAAAAAATATTAATTAATAAAAATATGAAATATTAGTATTTGTATTTGTATTTCTCAATAATTGTA
>JBOFSS010000025.1:0-6320 GCA_051651665.1 Mycoplasma sp. | reverse complement strand
CAAATTCTCTTAAATCTTTTTTAAAAAATATCTTCCCTATTAGCACTGATCAAAGAACGCTTCCAGAAAGATAACCAAAAATAGCACCAACGACTATTAACAATGTAATTGCAATTTCAAAATTCATATTGAATTAATTATATCACATATATAAAAAACAAGAAAATTGACTATTTTTATTGGAAAAATTATGCATTTTTATTATTTTTATTGTTTTTTTCATTGTTTATATATAATATAAGTGTGATAAAGTGGGAGAAAGTGTGTTTTTAGGAAATTATAAACATCAATTGGATACAAAGAACAGGCTAACACTACCTAGCAAAATTTTGGGTAATATAAAATCTACCTCAATTATTTTGTCAAAAGGGTTTGATGGATGTTTAGAGTTACGTACCCCAGAAGCTTTCGAACTATATAGTCAAAAAATAATGGCTTTATCACAAAACAAAATTAAAAGTAGAACACTACTAAGACAATTATTAGCAAATGCAAATGAAATTGATATTGATTCTGCAAAAAGAATCTTATTACCTTCAAACTTAATAGCTGAGGCTAAAATAACTAAATCAATTGTAATCTTGGGATTAGGAAATAAGTGCGAAATATGAGATGAAGAAATTTACGAATCTTTCAAACTTCAATCTGATAACGTTCTTGAAGAATTAGCTGAAAGTTTAGATGATGAAAGTTTCTAATGATCATTTAAGCGTTTTACTAGACGAAGTTATTAATGGTTTATCAATAAAACAAAATGGAACTTATATAGATTTAACATCTGGTAGAGGTGGTCATTCAAAAAAAATTCTTGATAATTTATCAGAAAATGGAAAATTGATTGCAGTTGATAGAGATGAAGAAGCTATTTTATATTTAGAAGAAAAATTTTCAAATGATAAAAGAGTTAGTTTGTTTCACAACAAATTCTCTGAAATTAAAAATATTCTTTCATCTAATGGAATAACTTCGGTAGATGGTATAACAGCAGATTTAGGTGTTAGTTCACCACAACTTGATAATATCGAACGTGGGTTTAGCTATCATGGTGAAGCAAAGCTTGATATGAGAATGGATCAAACTCAATCAAAAGATGCAATAGAAGTTATCAATAAATACCCAATTTCTAGATTGATTACAATATTCGAAAAATATGGTGAATGTAAAAATAGTAAAAGTGTTGCATTTGCAATAGGCAAAATTAGAGAGAGCAATCCTATAATTACAACTTCTCAATTTGTTGAAATTATTAAATCTTCCATACCTAAAAAAATGCATTTCCAAGATAAACATCCTGCTAGAACTTATTTTCAAGCAATTAGGATTGAAGTTAATAATGAATTTGAAGAAATTGAAAAAGGTATTTCCGATGCAATCGAATTACTTTCACCTGGTGGGAGGTTGGTTATAATTACTTTTCATTCATTAGAAGAGAAAATTATAAAAAATATTTTTAGAAAATATACAACAAATAAACTACCTAACTATTTGCCTATAAATGAGATTTCCGAATACAAAATTATTAAAACTAATACAGTGAGTATTGAAGAAATTGATAACAACAAAAGGTCTAGAAGTGCTAAACTACACATTATTGAAAGGAGAATAAATAATGAAAATTAATACTGTAATAACATTCAATGATTTCAATATTGGAATTCTTCTTTTTAATAATGAAAATATAATTTTGTTTCAAGATAAAGTTAAATTAGAAAAAAACATAATATCAAATGGAATGATTAATAACATAAAAAAAGTTGTTGAAATAGTTAAAAAATTAGTTGCTGAGTCAGAACAATTCGTTTCAACAAAAATAACTGATGTATTCGTAAGTTTTGATATTTCACAAATAGAAATTAAACAATTCAATTTAGATAATATTAGACTTCCTAATGGTGTCTTCAATCAATTTCAATGGGACTTAATCAAAAGAAGTATAAAAGTTGATGAAAGTGTCAATAAACATATTTATGATATTGTTTATAACTCATGAACAATAGATAATAAAAAACAAAATTTTACTGAAACTCAAATGGTTGGTGAGATTTTAGATGTTGAAGCTAATATGTTCTTGATCAATAAAGTTATTTATAATCAATATAAAATTATATTTGAAAAATTAGATATCAATGTTTCCCATCTAAAACCACTACTAAATGATTTTGTCAATCTATCTTCTTCAATTAAATCAAATCATTATGAATTATATACATATTTAAATAATGATAATATTGTGATATGTCTCACTGAAGGTAAAAAAATTATTAAATGTGTGAACGATAATTCATTAAGTTTAAATAAACTTTATGAGTTAATCAAAAAAGAAACAAATATTGAATTAGATAATGTTGAAGAAATTCTTAATAATATATGATCTTATTTTGGAAATTTTCAAAATATGAAAATGATAAATGACTTATCAGATAAAAAATTAGCTGCAACGACCGTGAATTCGGATAAAGTTAATGAAATAATATCTTTATTTATTAAATCTTTTGTTGAATTGGTTGAAAAGAATGTTGAGTATTTAAAAACAAACGTAAAAATCAACGTTCAAAAAGTGAATTATATGAGTTTTAATAAATTCACAACACAAATGTTCAATCAAATAAATATTTATAGCAAGATAAATAGCGCTATACCTAACAATTCTTACTTAGAAGAAAATGGTCAAGAATTTATGCAAGAATGATTAATAATGCAAACTGTAATCAATGAAAGTTCTATTAATAATATAAATTATAATTTAGAAAAAAAATCAATGAAAATATTCAAAGAAATCAACAAGGGGTAACTTTATGGAAAATAATAAAACAAAACTACAATTAGGTCTATTAGATGATAATGTTGATTCAAATAAAATGGTTGATTTTAGTGATATAAAAATCACAGACATTGAGACTAACATCGAAACAACTGAAAATAAAAATTTAATTACTGAATTTACATCAAAAACTTTCACTAATAATTTTAATGATAGTTATGAAGAATCTGTTGATGATTTAGATGATCAAGAATTATTTGATAATTTAGGAGATTTTAATTTTGAAAAAGAATTAAAAATAAAAGTCTTTGGAATTGGTGGAGCTGGCAATAATATGGTGAAACATATCGCTAATAGTACAAGTATAAACAAATCATGATTATATGCGGTCAATACTGATTATCAAGTTCTAAAAATGATGCCATCAGGATTAAATTTAATTTTAATTGGAAAAAAGATTACAAAAGGTTTAGGTTCTGGAAGTGATCCAGAAGTCGGAAGAGATGCTGCTTACGAAGATGTAGAAATCATCAAAAAGCAACTTAAAGATACTGACCTACTATTTATAGTATCGGGAATGGGTAAAGGTACTGGTACTGGAGCTAGTCCTGTAATTGCAGAAATAGCTAAAGAAATGGGCATACTAACTATTTCTTTAGTAAATCTTCCATCCATTTCAAACGAAGGTAAAATGATCTACGAAAAAGGTTACAACGGATTAAATCAATTAAGAGACCATGCGGCAGGACTTCTAACTATTAGTAATGAAAAGTTATTCAGAGATACAAAAGGTGACATGGCTATTTGAGAATCATTCCTATATGCTAATAGAGTAATTGCAAATGTAATTAATGAAATAATTAATCTTGTTACCATCCCAAGTGAGATTAATGTTGATTTTAATGATATGAAAAATTTCTTCAGCAAACAAACTGAATTCCAAGTGAACTCATTTAGTTTTAATAATGATGAAGATATTAAAAATAAAATAATGGAAAAATTAAGTAATGAAATTTTCCAAGACACATTAAATGGTGCAAATAAAGTCATAATAAACTACAAACTAAACCCGTGTGTTACAAATCAATTCATCAATAATATAAGAACTGCATTAGAAGATATTACAGGAAATAAAGATTTGGAAGTTACTTATGCTGTTGCATATGACACATCAATAGAGTATGCTGAACTCTCAATTATTGTTGCAACTAATAATATCTCTGATAAGGCACAATATATGACTTCTGAATCCTCTATTGGTGAGACATCAAGCTTAGGATATCATTCAAACCTAAATTTAGATGCAGGTTCATTAACTAGTGGTGAAGAACCATTTGAGGATTATGAAGAATTTAGAGCATTTAAAAATGAAATTGAATCAAAATCTGTACCAAGCAATCCCGAAGAGAACGAATCAATTACTCCAACTAAATTAAATAAAATTATAAGTAGAACCATGCAATTTAATGGAAACTTTATAAGAAAAGAAAAATAATAATAAAAAATAACCATTTAAGTGGTTATTTTTTATTATTTAAGAATTATTTACCTGTTGAACCAAAACCAGCTTCACCTCTGGTGGTACTAGATAGCTCATCAACTTCCTCAATTTCAAACTTATGTAATTTCCTAATAATACATTGTGCAACTTTATCACCGGATTGAAATGTATAATCTTCATCTCCATGGTTATATATAAAAACAATTACTTCGCCTCGATAACCATTGTCAACAACTCCGTTATGAACTGCTAAACTGTATTTTGTTGCCAATCCAGATTTTGGCATAATTTCAAGTCAATATCCTTCTGGAAGTTCGACTGATACTTTTGTTGATATCCCAACACTTCCTTTTGCCGGTACAGTAACTGTTTCAGCTGAATGGATGTCATATCCAGCATCACCATCTAGTGCAGGTGATTTTATACCTATAACTTTTTTATCTATTTTTTTAATTTTTAATTTCATAATTTACCTATTTATATAATATATTTAAACATATTTTGATATAAATTAAATAATGCTTGATAACTCTCAAATAAAAGTAATTGTAAATATTGTTATATTAGTCGTTATTGCACTAGGTTCTTTTTTCTATCTAAGAAGTTTAAATATCAAAGAAAAAGGTTATCGATATTTATTTGTAGTCTATATAGTTTCGTGAATTTCACCAATGTTATTAAGATCATATTCAGGAACAATGCAGAACTTGATTAATATTGATTACACTTGGATAGTGCTTGCTTCTTATGGTATTGTAGGAATATTCTCAAGAACTTTTGCTGATTATATTAATTTCAAATTTAAAAGTAGGAAAACTTTCTTATATTTAAGTGCAATAATCCAATTAGCAATGTATATTCCTATTATCATTGCACCTTCAACTACTGCTAGTATAATCCAGTCTATTGGTGTTGGTATTGGTGCTAGTTGTATTGGTAGTTTTCAATTATTATTCAAAGAACAGTATTCTAAAAAGAAAGCATTTTTAACTGTATCTATATTATCAATTCCTCCAATTATTGCCGACTTGTTAACAGCTCCTCTGCAATCGATAGTGATGTCAATAGCCAATGAAGAAAAAACTACTAATCCAGATATTTTAAAATATTTATGAGTTATTGGGATTATTTTTACAACTTTAAGTTTCATAATGATATTTTTTGTTAAAGAAGAAAAGAAGTTTTTCAATAGTTCTAAAACAAATGAATTCATTTTTAAAAAAGATGGTTCAGAATTTATTATTTTATGTTTTTTAGGAATGTTAATTACTTTTATCAAATTTTCAAATTCTGGATCTGTAGGAACACTACACTTACAAACATTAGGCAAATTAAGCGGAAATGATACATCGGGATATGAAGGATATCTATCTGTTATTTTTAGTATAAGTCAATTAATAGGTAGTGTTATGATTGGTAGTTTTCTAGTAAGAAGGTTTACAAATTCTGTTGTCTTTTTGATAGGTTCAACTGCTTGATTGACATATAGTATGTCCGTTATGTTTGTAACCAACCCAATTGCTTATTTTCTTCTGCATTCCCTTAATGGATTTGCATATGGAATCTTATATAACTTTATCCTTGGTACAGTGTTATCTTCTTCATTTAAAACATCAAAAATAACACCCATGGGAATATATCAATCATTGCTAGCTTGTGGTATAGCTCTAAGTACTGGGTTCACACAATTTATTAGGAATAATTTAAAAATTAATTACTATTATGCAAATATAATAATTGATTCAATTATAGTTTCTGTTATTTTAGTGATGGTTATTACTTATATTCTTTATGAAAAGAAATTGAAGAAAAATAATATCTTTAAGAAAGATAAACAATTAAATTCTAAATTTGATCAAGATTAATATGCTGTAGATATATATTTCCTTTATTTGTTAAAACTCTGCCTTTTAAAGTTTTTTGTATTAATTCATTCTTTAAAAGGAATGGTTCAATTTTATTTTCTATATAAAATTGTTCTAATTCTAAAATACAACATAATGTTCTAATTCCTATTGCTTTTTCAGCATTGTTAAGAGCAATTAAATATTTTATATC
>JBOFSS010000024.1:0-5197 GCA_051651665.1 Mycoplasma sp. | reverse complement strand
AGTCAAAAACTTTAACTTAACAATTGACAAGGGTGAATTTGTAACCCTTTTAGGTCCATCAGGATGTGGAAAGACCACAGTACTGAGGACCCTGGCCGGTTTTGAATATCCGACACAAGGAAAAATTTTATATAACGGGATAGATATTAAAAATACATCTGTAAACAGTCGTCCAACAGCAACTGTTTTCCAGGATTATGCTTTATTCCCGAATATGACAGTAAAACAAAATATAGAATATGGTTTGAAGGCGATGAAAGTTCCTTCAGAAGATGTTTCTGATATAGTGCTTAAACAAGCAGAAAATGATTACCAAGATAATCTTAAAAAAGCTGCTGGGAAGATTAAATCTATTGAAAAACAAAGATCTGCACTTGAAAAAGATATGCAAAAATGTGAAACTGAATATCAAAAGAAAAAAGACTGATTTGAAATTAAAGATATGAGATATCAACAATTTGCTCATCAAATAAATCAACTAGAAGAAAATCTATACAAAGAATATGGTGAAGACTTTTCTTCAAAACAAACGAAATCTAATCGTTTAAAAATTAGATTAAACATGCTTTTATTGAAAATTAAAGTGAGCTACAGATTCGATGTAAATTCAAAAGGTATGAATGATATTGAAAAAGAAATTTTTAAATTAACTAAAATTTATACTGCTAAATGTATTCTTGATAAAAAATATGATTCATTAAAAGAAAAATATAATGATTTAGATTTTGATGTATCTTATTGAGAAAACTATGCTGCTGAAGAAAAAGAATGATTTGTTCTTAACAAAACTGGTAGAAAATTAACAAGAGAAGAAATTAATGAAAAAACAAGTAAAGTTATTGAATTGGTTGGTTTAAAAGGTAAAGAAACTTTAATGCCTAGTGAACTATCCGGTGGAATGCAACAAAGAGTTGCGTTAGCTAGAGCAATTGTTATTGAACCAGAAATAGTTTTATTAGACGAACCATTAAGTGCGCTTGATGCAAAAGTTAGAGGACAAATGCAAAAAGAACTTAAACGTTTACATGAAGAATTGAAAATCACATTCATTCTTGTAACTCATGATCAAGAAGAAGCACTTAGTTTAAGTGATAAAGTTGTTGTAATGAATGCTGGGACAATTGAACAAATTGGTTCTCCAACAGATATTTATGATTATCCAAAAAATAAGTGAGTTGCTAGCTTTATTGGAAGAGCTAATTTCTTTGATGGAAAATTCAATAATGATCATACTGTTGAATTCTTAGGTAAAAATTTAAAAGTAGAGGATTCTTATAAATTCAAAAATCAAGCAAATGTTACCATAATGATTAGACCAGAGGATTTTGATGTTGTGAAACCTGGTGAAGGTTATTTAGATGTTAAAGTAGAAGCTGTTGAGTATAAAGGTTTATTATGAGATATTAAATGTATTTATAATGGAACTGCTGTTTTTGTTGAAGGAATCAACAAAGTAGAAGTTGGTTCTACAATTGGATTAATATGAGATTGTGAAGATATTCACTTAATAGAAGGTGAAGAAAATGCAATCAACTAGCCTTGGAGTTAAATTAAATTTTAATGATTCTAAAAAAGTTCCAATTGATTGAAAAAAAGTTTCTATTTGATTACCGTTCACGTTACTATCACTAATCATGGTCATCATTCCCCTAATAATGGTTTTTGTCATTACATTAATCCCAGTAGAAGGAATGAGTGTTAATGATAATTGAAGTATCTTAAATGGAACTATTTGACAAAAAATTGGTAAATCAATTTATATTTCATTAATTTCAACCACAATATGTGTACTAATATCTTTTCCGTTTTGCTATTTTTTATCTCAAACTAAATCAAAGATTATGAGAAGATTAGTATTCTTAATGGTATCGATGCCAATGTGATTGGGTTCAATGGTTATTTTAATTAGTTTGAAAATGACACTTGATAAAATCAATGGAGCATTAAATAGTACATATGGAGATATTTTTACAATTATTGGTATTGTTTATTTATATATTCCATATATGATGATTCCTATTTACAATACTTTAGAACAACTTCCACAAAACTTAATTAATGCTTCAAGGGATTTAGGTAGAAACCAAGTTTATACTTTCTTTAAAATTGTTGTGCCTTTTACTAAACATGCATTAATTTCCGGAATTTCTTTAGTACTACTTCCTTCAATTTCTGTAGTAGCAGTCCCTCAGTTTTTAAATAATTCTCCAGACGGACAATTAATTGGAGATATTATTATGGGTCAAGGTATTCAGGCAAGTGAAAGTGCTATCGCTCTTTCAAGGGCTTGTGTTTTAAGTATTGCTGTAAGTGTAATCATGTTTGCTATATATGGATTGGTTATTGCTTCCCCAAGAATTTGAAACAAACTAATGGTTTATAAAACTAAAAAGGAGATGAATAATGAAAAATAATTATTTCTCATGATTGAAAAAATCATATATTTTTATTGTCTTAGCTGTTATTTATATTCCACTAATCGTTTTAGTGATATGATCTTTTTCTGCTCCTAGTGAAAAAGGTAATATATTAAATAATTTCGAATGAAATGCTTTTGAAAACTATATTAATTTGTTCTCAGATAATACTTTTTTAAATGGATTAATGAATTCATTTATTATTTCTGGTATAACAACTCCGATTGCTGTATTCTTAGGAACAATAACTTGTTATTCTATTTGAAGAAGTAATTTAACAATGAAAAATACAACTTTAGGAATGGCTAGAGTAAGTTTAGTTAACCCAGAAATTATAACAGGTATTAGTTTAACTTTATTATTTGCATCTACTTGAATATCCATTGGATGCGATTTTGGATTTTTTACAATTATTTTATCTCACATTTCATTTTGCACTCCTTATGCAATTATTACAATTTACCCAAGAATGTTAAAATTCAATAAAAACTTAATTGATGCTTCACGAGACTTAGGGTATAATAGTTTTTTCACTTTTTTCAAAATTGTTGTGCCTTATTTATTACCCTCTATAATTGGCGCTTCTGCATTGGTAATGATTATGTCATTCGATGATTTCATTATTACAAATTTAGTTAGAGGTCGTGTGACTACAGTTTCAACAGAAATGTATATGATGGCAAAGGGAATTAAGACATGAGCAGTAACATTTGGATCATTCTTAGTAATTATATTCCTTACATTTATTGGTATTAAAGTTTTAATAAATAAGAAAAAAGAAAAAAATAACCAAAAAGTATTGATGGATAAAATATATGGAAAGGATATGATAGTATGAAAAAAATTAAAATAAATGGTTTGAAAAAATGATTGACTTTTGGAATGCTTGGAGCAGTAATGATCATTCCTATCCCTTTATTAATAATTAGTTCTAAATCAGATGCTGGAAAATTTGTTTTAGCAAATTATCAATCTTATATGGCTCCTGAAGTTATGGAAAATTTGACAGATGAATATAAAATTTCTTTCGATAGTTTTGAAACTGCAGAAGATAGTAAAAGATTGTTAAAAAACAATACTGCTGATATAACTAATACTTCTTCTTCTGAAATTGAAGGATTAATTAATGATGATTTAGTAAAAGAAATAAATTGAGAAAACTTTGGAATTGAAGGCATTTCTAATGCTGATGATGCTTTAGAATTATTTACTCCGTCAGTTCAAGAATTTTTGAATACTACAATATCTGGAAAAGAAGTTAATTTATTAAAATATGGTATTCCATATTTTCTCCAAGATTTAGTTTTTGTCTATAGAGGGGAAGAAATTCCAGAACTTCACAATGATGAATTAACATGATCTACTGCTATTAATTTAATTTTAAAAGAGGATAGATTTTCTCCTAATAAAAATAAACCTAATTTGATTTGTTTAGATGATGCAAGAACTATGTACAGTCTACCTCGTTCAATAGAAACAGAATCAAATAGTGTGAATCCAAATGATGATGCAAGCATCGAAGAAATTGAAAATACTTATAGTTATTTTTCTAATACATTAAATAAAATAGGTTCAAAATCGATTAAATTCAACACAGACTCAAATGCTGTATTAAATTCAGTTGCAACAAAAGAAGTTACTGGTGGTTTCATGTTTAATGGTGACGCTATTTTTGCTTCATTTGGTGGAGATGATGAAATCGAAATTGATGAAGATGATTTCCATGTTGTTAAGCCAATTGATAATGTTGTCGCACTTGATTTATTTGTAATTAATAAAAAATTAGAAGGCGATAACTTAAATAAAACGTACGATATATTGAATAAATTATGTTTAGATGAAGGCAATAGCGTTGAAGATATTGATGAAGAATCTATGGCCTTTAAAAACTTTGATTATGTGAATTATACTCCAACATTAAATTCATTTTATGAATATGTCACAGATTACGATGAATTAAATTATTTTGATGAATGACAAATACCAATGGTAGAAGTTAATCTTGGAGAAAACGATAAATATAGAATAGAAAACCACTTATCAGATTTAGTTAAATCAAATTTTGGTTTTGCTTGAATCGGATTTAAAAGTTCTTTAAAATAGTATGGTGAAAGTATTAAATGAATTTAAACTAGAAATTAAAAAATCAAGGTTTATTGCTTTGAGTGTTTTTGTTGATGATGTAAAAGAATTTAATAAATATATTGAACAACTATGAATAGAAAATAAAAAGGCTGCACATATTTGTTTTGCATATAGAATTTCTAATCCAATATTGTGTGTTAAAGTTAATGATGATGGCGAACCAAAAGGAACAGCTGGTTATCCCATCTTAAATGTTATGGAAAGAAATAATATGATGAATAGTGCAATTATTATCATTAGATATTTCGGTGGAATTAAGTTAGGTTCTGGACCTTTATTAAGAGCTTATTCTAAATGTGCAAATCAAGTTTTAAAATATTAATTATTTACCTAAACAGAAGTTTTTAAAAAGTTCATCCAATTTGTCATATTCCAAACTATAACCAAGAATATTATTAAACAGAATTATACATTTTTCAAACTCAGATTGAAGTAAATCTAATGGTTCATTAAGTTTTAATAATTTTTCTAAATCAGTTAATATATGGATAATTTTTTCAACATAATTAATTTGTCTTTCTGATTGTAATATAAGCGTTTGTGATGACGTATTTGTGATAGTGGATAATTTATTTGCTATCGCATCAATTAATTCTTGGATATCATTTTCTTTTATGGAAATAGAAACTGCATCA
>JBOFSS010000023.1:0-2383 GCA_051651665.1 Mycoplasma sp. | reverse complement strand
CAATTAATTCTTGGATATCATTTTCTTTTATGGAAATAGAAACTGCATCATCAATTTTCTTTAAGTCAGATTTGTTGTATGCTACTATAAATTCTTTAGAATTAACTAATTCTAAGATACTTTTATTTTCTTCTACTTCATATGGATCTTTTAATCAAATGATTAAGTCAGCTTGATTAATTAAATTTAAAGCTTTTTCCACACCTTTCTTTTCAATTAAATCATCTGTAATTCTAATTCCGGCAGTGTCGATTAATTTAACGGCTATTCCATCAAATGAAATATTTGATTCTATCATATCTCTAGTTGTTCCGGCTTGTTCACTAACAATAGCTTTCTCCTCTTTTGAAAGTAGGTTTAATAAAGATGATTTACCAACATTTGGTTCACCAATAATAGCTATTTTTACACCATTGAATAATGGCAATATTTTATTGGAATTAGATAATATATCAATTAGTTCTATTTTTAATGAAGAAATAATTTGGATTATTTCTTCATGAGAATATTCAGGGACATCATCATATTCAGGGTAATCAATATTCACCTCAATAGAACCAGTGATATCAAATATTTTTGATCTGATATCTTTAATTTTTTCCGATCATTTTCCACGCATAGCATCAAATGCCAATCTATTTGAGAATTCGTTATTTGAATTGATAAAATTATTCATTGCTTCAATTTGTGCATAATCCATTTTTTTATTTAACATTGCTTGCATGCTAAATTCGCCTGGACCGGCCATTTCACAGCCATTAATAATTAATAAATCTAAGATTTTTTTTGTTACTAAAACACTACCATGACAATTTATTTCAATACAATTTTCGCCTGTAAAAGATTTTGGCGAAACAAATATATTCAATAAAACTTCATCAATAACTATTCCATCTTTTATTATTTCATTAAATTGAATTGTGTTCCCTTGGATTTTTAAAGGCTTCGAAATTACCTTTGACATTATATTGAAAGTATCTGGGCCAGAAACCCTTATAATATGAATTGCTGATGTCATTAGTGGCGTTGCTATTGCTGCTATTGTTTTCATTGTTTGCTCATTATATCAATAATTTTAAATGATAAAATTCTTTTATTGAGGTTTAATTGTAGTTTTGGTAAAATCTCTAATAATTGCATTTTTACATTTGGATTAGCATAATGAATCAATATTTTAATAAATATATAAAGTTCTTCTTTTTCTAAATCTTTAATTTTATTTGTATCTTTTGCTATCTCCAACATACTTTTCGATTTTAATAATGATTTAGCAAAATTATTAATATTTTCTAAATCATATTGTTGTGTAAAATGATTGAAGTAAGAAAGGTCATCAAAGATGTATTCTGCCAATTCTTTAATTTCTTTGTTTTCACATTTCATTTCTTCTGAATGATCATTAATATTGATAATAGCACTACGGCTTAAAATAGTTGGTATGATTTGATTTTGGTTTTTGGTAAACATAAGTAAGTAAGTATTTTTAGGCGGTTCTTCAATAAATTTTAAAAGCGAATTTAAAACATGTTTATTTGTCTTTTCAATATTTTGAATTACATATAATTTGATTCCTGTATTTTCAGATGATGGTTTTGAAAAAGTCGATTGAACTGTAATAATATCTTCTTTCGAAATTTCATTAATATGATTATCAAAATAAATCAAATCTAAATAGGCATCTTGATTTATTCTATTACATATTTGACATTCATCACAAAAAGGTAATGCAACATCACAACATAATGTCTTTAAATATGCTTTTGTAATTGTTTTGAAATTACAACAAAAATTAGTTTTAATTATCAAACTATTAGGAAAAGTTTTTTGTTTTTTTAAATTTAGTAAATAATCATTAATTAACATTATTGTTGCATCTTTCTTGATATTTTTTAATAACTTCTGCTAGCACTTCATCAATGGTCTGATTACCATCAATTAAGATAAATCTTTGTGGAAATTTATTAATTAATTCTTTATAACCTGCATATGCTTTTTCATGCATAATCATTAATTCTTCATCTAATCTATTGGTTTCTCTATTCCCTTTTTGAATTCTTTGCATTCCAGTTTCTGCACTTACATCAACAAAAAATGTAATATTGGGAAGTAATGCATTAGTTGCAAACATATTAATATTGTAAATGTTTTCAAACCCTAAGTCTCTAGCGTAACCTTGATAGGCAAGTGATGAATCGATATATCTATCACAAACTACAGTTATATTTTTCTTCATTGAAGGAATGATAACCTCATCAACATGTTGCGCTCTACTTGCTGCAAATAATAAAGCTTCTGTTCTTGGCAGGATATTGAAATCTTTATGATCTAAAACAAGTTTTCTAATACTTTCTGCAACTATTGAGTTATTCCCGCCTGGTTCTCT
>JBOFSS010000022.1:0-6338 GCA_051651665.1 Mycoplasma sp. | reverse complement strand
ATATAAGGTGATTCAATATTTTTTTCACCAATCTTTGTAACTAAATAACACTCTGGAGCAAAACCCTCTAAATGTTTTTTCTCTTTATTAAAATCTTCACTAGAAATAAGCAAAGGCAATGATACATTTTGAATGTCCAATTCTTTAAAGTACTTGTTTGTAATTGCTTGAATATTTTCTCAAATCGCTCAAGCATGAGGTTGAAAAACCATTGTTCCTTTAATAGCACCATAAACTATCATTTGAGCATTGTTGATTACACTTGTATATCATTGAGCGAAATCTTCATCTCTCTTTACAATTTTTTCTAATTTAAACATCTAATTACCTCATATTTTATTACTTTATTATATTAAAAATATGGAATTTAAAAAATAAAATCACATTAAAATAAAATTTTTTTTAATTCAATTCAGTCAAATATATGGAACATTTGCAACATAAATATTACAGCTGACTGAATTATAAATAATCATCTTTTTCAATTTTGAATAAAGTTTTAATATTTTTGTTGATTTATAATAGAAAAACCTATAAAATATACATATTGAAAACTCAATACTGTTAAGTAATTAACATTGATGATAAATACATATATATTAAATAATAAGAGGTAATAAATGAAAGATACCAATAAGTCAACATATATTTTTGCACTAGGTGGTTTGGAAGAAATCGGAAAAAATACATACATCATTGAAAATGAGAATGAAATTTTTATTTTTGATGCAGGAATTAAGTTTGCTAATCACGAACTTTTAGGAATGAATGGAACAGTAGCTAACTATAGTTACTTAAAAGAAAATGAACATAAAATAAAAGCATTGATAATAACACATGGTCATGAGGATCATATTGGTGGAATACCACATTTATTAAAACTTGTAAAAGTTCCAGTTATTTATTCTCCACTTCTTCCATCAAAATTAATTGAAAAAAAATTAGCTGAATACAAAGATTTAAAAGCTCCTCCAATTGAAATATATGATGATGAAACAATTCTAAAATTTGAATCAGCTGAAATAGATTTTTGTCGTGTTTCTCACTCTATCCCAGATTCTTTTATGCTTTTTGTAAAAACTAAAAATGGTAACATTGCATCAACAGGTGACTTTAGATTTGACTTTGCCACTAATGGTGATGAGACAGATTTAAAAAAATTATTAGATTTTGCAAGAAGAGGGGTTGATGTACTTTTATGTGAATCTACATCAAGTGATGTTTCTGGATTTAGTGAGTCTGATAAATATATTATCAATAATTTAAGAACTATGATGATTAATGCTCCAGGCAGAGTTTTCATATCTACATTTGCTTCACATTTAGGTAGAATTGAAGAAATTATCGAAATGGCAATTAAACTTGGAAAAAAAGTTTTAATCCTTGGAAAGTCAATGCAAGAGAATGTGAAAATTTCAAGAAAAATAGGATACTTAAAAATTCATGATAGTGATATTATTTCTCCAAAAGAGATTGATCAATTCGATGACTCTCAAATACTTGTTATTTTAACTGGTTCTCAAGGTGAACCAACTGCTGCTTTAAACACAATGGCTAGAGGTGAGCACACTAAAATTAATTTAAAACACAGTGATACTGTAATATTATCTTCGAACCCTATTCCTGGAAATTTAGCTCAAGTTGATAACATGACTAACAATCTTATTAAAAGAGGTGTTAAAGTTATTGAAAATAGACCTGAATGTAGAATCCACTCTTCTGGACATGCAACTAGAAGCGAACAACAATTAATGATTAAATCATTAGACCCAAAATATATTTTCCCTATTCATGGTGAATATAAAATGTTGAGATCATTACAAAATAATGCTATGGATGCAGGATTCCCTAAAGAAAGAGTCTTGATTACAGTAAATGGTCATAAATTAAAACTTTTAAATAAAGAATTATCTTTTTCAGAAATTTGAGTTCCAGCTACACCAATGTTTATTGATGGTAAATCTGTTTCTGCCGATTCTTTAAACGTTATTGAAGAAAGGCAAATATTAAGTGACAATGGTATTGTTCATGTTTCAATTCATTTAAACAACGAACTAACAAAGCAAATAAATAATACCTTAATTACAACTAGGGGCTGTTTCTTCACTAAAACTTCGACTAATTTTCTAACCAAAATGGCACATACAATAACTGAACTTGTAAATGAAAAACTTAACGAATTCTCAAAGAGTAAATTCAATGAAGAATTGTTGATTAAAGAAATATATTCGGTAGTAAAATCATTAATATGAAGATTTAAAAAGAAAAATCCATATATACATATAAGTATTTTTAAACAAGATCTTGAAATTAAGAAATCTCTACAAGAAGCTTATGAAAAAGCACAAAGAGATAGAAACAAATCAGAAATAGAAGTTAATAACTAAAAAATATGCCATTCGGCATATTTTTTTTAATATCTTTTAATTAGACTAATAATTAAAAACTAAAAATAATTAAAAAAATGCCAAATGGCATATTTTTTAATCTTTCATTTTTTCGTATTTATCGATTATTTCATTTCTAACTTTGTCAGCTTTTTCTTTGGATTCAAGCACTTCAATAACTTTATAAGAGAATTCAAATACAGAAGCTGGGCTTCTACCAGTTATAATGTTTTGATCTTGGTATATCGCTGCATCTACATAGTTATCTTTAAAACTTTTTTCAAAACCTGGATAACAAGTTGCTTTTTTATTAGATAAAATATCTAACTTCCCTAAAACACTTGGTGCTGCACAAAGTGCTAGAATGTATTTATTAGCATCATTAAATTTCAATAAAAACTTTTGTAGTTTAACAACCCCTTCGTTGTTCTTAGGTGGTCAATTTTCAATAAAGTATTTAGCGTGTCCACTACCACCTGGTAAGTATATTGCGTTATATTGTTCTAAATTTGCTTTTTCAATCATTGTATCGCATGTTGTTTTGATTCCAGAATTCAAAATTATTGTATTCTTCTTCTCTAAAGATATTGTATCTACTCTAAAGCCGGCTCTTCTTCATAAGTCGACACATGTAATAAGTTCAATATCTTCAGTTTCATTACAGGCAATTGCTGCTATTCGTATCATTTTAATTCTCCTTATTTGTTAGACAAATAATGTATGGTTATAACAATTATGTGTATATCTTATTTTATCATATTTGATTAATTAACGAACATAAACCCATATTAAAGAAAAAAACCCTAAAAAGGGTTTTTAAAAGTTATTGGGGCGACCTACGGGATTTGAACCCGCGCATACCTGAGTCACAGTCAGGCGTGTTAACCGACTTCACCAAAGCCGCCATATAATACTAGATAATTATAATATAATTTCTAGTTGTTGTTTTATTTATATTTTTCTGGGTGTTCTTTTTTCATTTTATCTATGAAATCATTTTTATCCATATTTCCGAATTTATTCATTAATTCGACACATTCTTCATATTCTTTAATTGCTCAATTTAGATCCTTGAATCCTTTTATCTCAACTTTTTTATTTGACAGGTTTTTATAATTTTCGAAGAAATCTTTAATTTCTAGCAATAAATGTTGATTTAAGTCATCCATTGTTTTTATATGAGAATATCTAGGATCACAATCGATAACAGCAATAAGTTTAGTATCAGTTTCACCACCATCAATCATTTCCATAGCGCCAATTAATCTTGCTGGAACATTAATCCCTGGAAGAAATTCTTGGTCACTTAATAGTAAAACATCAAGTTCATCGCCATCTCAATCAAGTGCTTCTTTTAAGAAACCATAATTTTGAGGATAAGCACTAGAACCTACTAAAATTCTATCAACTGAAATTTGACCTGTTTTTCTATCAAATTCATATTTAATTTTTGAATTCTTTGGTATTTCTATTGTTACATTTAATTTTAAAGACATATATTCTCCTGATTTTTATACTTATTAATTATACACAATTTAATTTTAGTTATATTCACATCACTAAAGAATGAGGTAAACCATATTATATTAATATGAGAATAAATGTATATATAAACATTTTTTTAATGTAAAATTAATATAAATATATATAAGAGAAAATATATTATTTCCAATAAATACATAAAAATAGGAGTTTTCAATGGCTAAAAAAATAAATAAATATAAGTTTTTACATGAACAAGCATTAATCTGAGACAGAGGAATTATTGAAGATGAATATACTTTTACCGGAAGATTTGATGATAGACTGTCAAAAGATTATGCAACTTCTAGAATGCTAGCTGCAAATGATGTTATTTATGATAATGTGCCAAAAAGAAAAATTGGTGCAACAAATTTCAACGCAAATAATTCATGTTATTCTCCACAAAATATTAAAAATTATGACAAAATAACTGAAATATTAGAGTTAGAACGTTTAGAAAACCCAGAAGCTCAATTAATGAATGTTCCACAAGATGAATACTCACATTGATTAAGTCACTCACCTGATCAAATGCAATCAGAATTTAATTATAAAAAAGAAATTATTGATACATACTTAGACTCTTTAGAAAATGAAATTAGTAAAAAAGTAATTAAAGTTATTACTGACACTAAAACAAATAATTATGTAAAATTCCTTGATCAAGATTATGATACAATGGATTCTCAACAACAAAAAGTTTATGATGATATTGTAAAATTCTATGAAAATAAAAAAATAATAGAAATGAATGAAGAAAAGAAATTTATTAATCACTATAAAGAAGTATCTGAAACATTCCATGAAATAGAAAATACAACTCGTGACATACAGGCTCAAAAACAATATCAACCACTAGCAAATAAAGAAGAATTAACTCTTCCAAAACGTAAATCAGAAAGATATCAATACGAAGACCCTAAGAACTTTGAAAAAGCTGTTTATGAACAAATTGCTAAACAAAACAATATTGGAGAAAATTTTTCTCAGGTAAATAATAACGAACAATCAAAACCAATGACTAATATTGTTCAAGAAAAACAATTGTTTGAAAATTTAGAACAACAAACAGCTCCTATTAATAATGAGTTCCATCTTATTCCAAATTCACAAGTTGCAAATTTATTCCATATCCCCAATTGCTCAACTATTGAGCAGTTAATCACTGAAAGAAAAAAAGCTGAAAAAAGTAATAGTGAAACAATTCATGATATTGTAGTGAAACAAATATTAGTAAATAATTCTATTGTTTCTTCTCAAAAACAAAATAATCAACAAGAAAAAATCATAAATCAGCAAAATATTAAGTTTTAATTTTTAACCATGCCAAGAAAACATTTAATAGCCTCAGGGATAAATAAAAAACAACAACAACAAGCAAAAATATGAATGAAATGTGCTAAAGAAATTAAAGCTGCAGCCAAAATGGGTGGTCCTGATCCTGAATCTAATCCAAGATTAAAATCAGCAATAACAAGAGGGCTTCAAAACAATTTATCAAGAGACTCAATAGAAAAAAATATTTCTGGAGTCTCGAAAGATTCTAGCACATTAAAAGAATTATTTTATGAAGGTTATGGCCCAAATGGTGTAGCTATTTTGATTAATGCTTTAACAGATAACGAACAAAGAACAATTAGCGCTCTCAGAGGCTATTTCTCTAAATTAAAAGGCCAAATTGCTAAGCCTAATAGTGTTAAGATGATTTTTGAAGAAAAAAGTGAATTCGTGATCGATAAATCCTTATTTACAGAAGACTCAATTTTTGAATCTGTAATTGATTGTGATATTTTAGATTTGATAGATGATGAGGATTGTTACATTTTATATGCTAAACCTAATGATTATTTCACCGTAAAGGAATGTTTGGAAAAATCAGGAATAAGTTTATTAACTAGTGAAACCAGATACATTGCGAATCAATTTGTAGAATTATCAAATGATCAAATTGAGTTATACAAAAGATTTGTAAACTCATGTGATGACGATGATGACATTACTTGAATGGTAAGTAATGCAAACAATGTTTAATTATTCTTCGTAAATTTTATTTGGCGAATTTTTCAATTGTTCTTCTTTTGAACCATCAACAATATTTACAAGCGTTTCATGTAGTATATTTAAATTTTTAACTCTTAAATTATTTTCTCTTACATAACAATTTACAAGATCATCGAAATATAAACTATAAGCTTCTGAATTTCTTTTATTATTAACAACATCAATTCCATCGACAAGTCTTAAGCCCATCATGATTATTTGTTGATAATAATCACTTAAAGACAATTTTAATGAGTCTTTTTTTCAATCTAAAAGAGAACCTTCTCATTTATATATCAATTGATTTTCAAAACCACTAGCACCTACTCCGATAGCCTTTCAATCATTTGTTAATCAATATGCTTTGTTATGAATTGATTCATATTT
>JBOFSS010000021.1:0-2997 GCA_051651665.1 Mycoplasma sp. | reverse complement strand
GATTATCATATGCTCAGTTATTTAAAGGTTTAGGGACTTTACAAAATTTCTTAATAACATTTTCTGATTTAAATTCAAAAAATAAAAAATTAACTAGTGAAATATTACTAATAGATGAAGCGCACAACTTTAGAAATTTTTCGACTGTAAAAAGAGAAAATTTGGTTAAAAAATATTTTTATGAAAGAAAATGAGATGAATATATATTTGATGAAACTGAATCTATGGAGGAAAGAATTCCAGAATCTGCAAAAATAGGTAAATCAACTTTACTAATCACAGCTACACCTATTAGTAATAGTGAAAAAGATTTAATTAATATCATCGAGCTTTTTGGTGTTAAAAAGGATAGACAATTAAATACTCTTGAACACATTGGTGAATTATTTGATAAACAATGAGATATATTAAAATTCATCAACAAAAATAACAAAACATTAAATGTTTGTGAAAGAGAATTAAGGGAATATATTAACTTCTTTTTTAACAGGTTAAATAAAAAAGAAAAACGTTATGATAAATCAAAAGAACCAAAAGACTACTATTTTCCTAGAATAGCTAATATAGGTGACGAATATATAAATCCATGTATTTTAAGCCAAAATGAAAACGCTTTTCATATATGATTAGATAAATATGAAAATAATGTAAATATATCAGATACAAGTAAACATATAAAAAAATTCAGCAAGTGAATAGATAATGTTTGTAAAGAAGAAGTTTTTGGTTTACGAGGTAAGAGTCTATTAAAAATTATTTTATATTGTTCACTTGATTCATCAATAGAATCACTAATAAAAACAGTTGACTCCTCAATTGAAAAAATTGAAAATTGTTATAAATTATCTCTTGAAATTGGTTTTGATCAATATGAAAAAAATAGAAAATTATTAAACATAAAAGAAATTGTTGATGATGACAATTCTGATAGTGAAGAAATATATGAATATGAAGTTGAAGGTAATAAATCTAATTATTATTGTTTAACTGATTTTTTAAAAAAACACCACAACTTAGATTCTCAAAACAAATGAAAAAAATATATATTAGAAGATTGAAAAAACCTCAAAGAACAACATCGAGATAAAAAAGAAAATTCGATTTCAATAAAATATCACTATCTTAAATTCTTATTTGATAAAAGTACTAATAAGATAGATAACTCAGAAAATAGAAAAACAATTATTTTTACACAAAGAAAATTAACGGTTAAATATTTGGCTAAATGAATATCTGAAGAATATAATGATTTTCATTTAAGAAATGGTGAAGGTATAATAGCGGCATCATCAGAAGGATTTGATATTTACTATAGAGAAAATGATCAAATCAAAAAAACTTATTGTACAGATACTTGGCATTATGAGAATAATGAAGATACTTTGAATATAGTTAAAAAATTATTCTCTCCAATTGCTAATAGTGATATGAATGATCTCAAATATATAAACCATCCACTATTTAAAAAAATAAAAGAAAAAAACATAAATTTTAAATTTTTAATAACGACAAATATTTTTGCTGAAGGACACAATTTACAAGATGCCACTATATTAGTTAATTTCGATGCTCATTATAATCCTACTGTAACATTGCAGAGAATAGGTAGAGTTGATAGATTTAGGGATTATGTCAATAAATTTAAAGATGATATATATAATGAAGTGTTTATATTCAACCTTTACACAAACCCTGAAATTATGGAAGTTATCACAACCTATGATAAACAAAAATCTAAAACTAAATTAGCTGATGTTCTAGGCAGTGATTCACATAAGTTTTACATACCCCGACATAAAGTTAATGAATATGAAAATCAAATGGAAGTCTTAGTTAAAGAAATGCAAAAATTACAAGGAGAAGAATTAACCGATGTAATCCAACTTCATAAACCAAGCCAAGAAAATATTGAAAATATTAAAAATAGCACTTCAATAAAATATCGATTTGTAAACTCTGAAAAAAATGGCTTTATTATCAAGTATTCAACTTTTAAAACATATAACAAACAAGTAATTTATATAGATGATGAGTTAAATCCTGTTATTTGACCAGATGTAGAAGTATTCAATGTTTGAAATGATAAATTATTAAAGGATCTTGATATATCCCTATTCAATGATTTAAATTTTGAATCATTGAATAGATATAGGAATTGAATGTTAAAGGCATTGATTAAATTAGAAGAAATGATTGCTAAACAAGATTGTGAAAGATATGGTGCTGCAAAAGAAATAGAAAACATTATTTTCTTAATAGGGGGAGTTATTAATGAATAAAAAATTATCTATAAAAGATGTGATGGTAAAGTCTAGTGAAAGGCCACTTGGAAATTTTATTAAAGAGGGCAACTTCATACTTTTGGCATCTCAGAGAGATTATAAATGAGATGCAAAAGATTTAATTTCATTCTTCGAAAATATTAAAAGCGATTTATTTATAGGTGAATTAGATTTTTCATTAGTTGGAACAATATATTTAAAACAAATAGATGTTGAGAATAAGCAATATAGCATCATAGATGGACAACAAAGATTCACAAGTTTTATGATAATAATAAGAGTCTTAAATGAAATTATATTCAAATCGAATAGAAGAGAAAACGAAAATTTTTATTTAAATAAAATTGAACCATGTGATTTAGGGGAAGGTACATCTGATTCTATTATTAGAGATTATAATCTCTTATTTAATTCATCTGATGAAACTTTAAGTTCAATAAAAAAAATAGAAGATCCATCAAAATTGTTATCAAATGCAATAGCTTTTGACAAATATATTAATGATCCAAAAAATGATATTTCGTCTGATGATTTAAAAGAAATTTTTAATTTTATAAAAGAAAAAGTTTTGATAATTCCAATTATTTTTAAAAATAATGAGGATTGTAGTTGTGAAAAATTTGCTTACGATATATTTGTAAAACTCAATACGACAGGGAAGAAATTAACTGAACTTGAATTAATTCATTCATATGTTTGAACACTAGATGTTAAT
>JBOFSS010000020.1:0-12005 GCA_051651665.1 Mycoplasma sp. | reverse complement strand
ATTGTAAAGTGACTAACTCTGTGACAAAAAAAACCAACTATTTACTAGCTGGTAAAGATGGTGGTTCAAAGTTGCAAAAAGCAATTGAACTTGGAATTGAAGTGATAGATTTTGAGTTTTGAAATAACTAAGCTCTAACTAATAAAGTATTTCTTTTATCACTCGTCTTATTATCTACGATGTCAGAATTTGTTTTTTCAAAAATTTTAGCAGAAACATTGTTATTTTCTTCAAGGAATTGAGTTTTATTTTCTGTGATTCTTTCATGAAATTTATTTAATGAGATTTCACTATAAAAAGTTGTATCTGATTTTGTTGCTAAATTTACATTTTCACAAACATCAGAAAGACGATAAACTTGTCTATTAACATAAGGGGCATTTTGTTGGTTGAAAGGAATCAATTCTTTTCAAGTTAACGGGTACTTAGGAGTTTCTGCATTATGAGGAAATTTATCAAAAGAAAAATAAGCACAAATTCCAGAATTGAAAAAATCTCTATTATTCATTTCTTCAGTTGTTGTGTTTTTTATTTCAAGATCAGCAAAGTTTACAAATGGTTTGTAATCACGTTTTAATACTTTGATTTTAGTAGTTCTTTTAATTTGATTTGACATTAAGGCCTCTTTAATACTGGTGGTTATTACTTATGATTATAAACTATATATAAGATAAATAATTAAAAATATGATATCTATATATTTTTATTATTCACTTAAATACCCTTATTAAAAACCAAATGATATTTACAAAATTAAATATTTGATTTTTTATTTATACAAAAATAACTAAGAAATTTTAAGACTTTTCAAAAAAATATTAATAATTGTTGTTTTTTAATATAATTAAAAGATATGAAAAATAATCAATTATCATCTAGAAATGAAACTACTAATAAATACTTCATAAATTTGTTTTGAACCACAACTTTTTTAAGTGTTATATCTATTATTTTTTTATTATTTTTTGTTTTCATATTGCCGCATGATGCTTCTAATTTAAAATACAATCAGAAACTACTTTTCGGTTTTTATACATTAAAATTATTAGAAACAGGAAATACATTGTCATTGAGTTGGGCTGCATATGTTGGATCAATTTTAACTGTTGTATCATCCATTTCTTCGATATTCTTTTATTGAATTTATAGAAATTCTTATTATGCAACATTCGTTAACAAGCATCAATTATTTCCTCTTTTAATTTGTTTGAATGTTTTTATAGTAATTTTGTTTCTAATAAATATTTTTTCAAAGCCTTTATTAGATATCAAACAACTAGACATGGTTAAAAATGGATGGAATTTTAAACCGGAATTATCTGACTATAAAATTGATTTTAATTACGTTTATTCGATTAGAGTAATCAACATACCTGAGCAAGAATCACAAATAAAGATTGTTGGCTCACAATACATGATTCTTTGAATTTTTTTAATAACACTTTTTTTAATAACAATTTCAACATTTTACATAGTATTATTTTATAATTCTAAGGATTATTTAGTTTTTAAGAAAAGGGAAAATCATGTCTAAAACGTTTTATATTTCAACACCAATTTACTATCCGTCTGGAAAACCTCATTTAGGTCATGCTTATTCGACTATTTTGGCAGATGCATTAGCCAAATATAAAGCATTAATAGGATATGAAGTTTTCTTTTTAACTGGAACAGATGAACACGGAAAAAAATTAGAGACAGCCGCTGAAAAAGCTGGTGTTCCGTTGATGGAATACATCGATAAAAATGTTGAAATATTTAAAGATTTATGAGTTAAATTAGGAATTAATTATTCTTCATTTATAAGAACAACAGATAAAAAACATGAAGAAACTATTCAAAAGATTTTCACCACCTATCTTGAAAAAGGGTTGATTTATTTAGATTCTTGAAAAGGTCTATATTGTGTTGATTGTGAAGAAAATATATTGACAAAAGATGTTCGAATAATCGGAGAAGAAAAGTGATGTCCAATTGGTCATAAATTATCAGAAATAGAAGAACCGTCATACTTTTTTAAAATGAGTCAATTTAATGATTGAATGATTAAAACATTTAATGAGAAAGAAAATTGAATTTCTCCAGTTTCAAGAATTAATGAATTAAAAAATAATTTCCTAGAAGGAAATTTGTCTGACCTTTCAATTTCTAGAACTTCATTTAATTGAGGTATAAAAATAAGGGAAAATCCAGATCATGTCATTTATGTTTGAATGGATGCTCTTTTTAATTATATTTCTGCCTTAAATTATTTAGGTGAAGATGATTCTTTGTTTCAAAAATTTTGAAACCATGACAATGCTGAAACAGTTCATCTTTTATCAAAAGAAATAACACGTTTTCATTGCGTTTACTGACCAATATTTTTACATTCATTAAATGTTAAGTTACCAACAAAAATAATTAGTCACGGATGAATAATTACAAAAGAAGGGAAAATGTCTAAATCACTAGGTAATGTAATTGATCCATTTGAAGTTTCTGATGTATACTCAACAGATTGTTTGAGATATTATTTATTAAAAGAAATGTCTTTATCAAATGATAATGTTTTTTCGATTGAGACAATGGAAGGAATCTACAATGGTGATTTAGCAAATAATGTTGGAAACCTCCTTTCAAGAACTTTGGGGATGCTTGAGAAATATTCTAATTGCATAGTGCCGAAATTTATTGAAAATGATTTAGATGAAAATGATAAACAAGTATTGGATGAAATAAATCAAACAAATGAAATCATTTTAAAAAATATATCTGAACTTGATATTAATTCAATTTTAAATGCATTGCAAAATTTAATTAATGTTGCAAATAAATATATAGAAAATGAAAAACCTTGAGTTTTATTTAAAGAAAACCAAACAAAAAAATTATTTATAATTTTAAATATTCTTTCAAATATAAATATCAATATTTTTTATTGATTACAACCAGTAACTCAAGATGCTGTTAAAAATGCTTCAAAACAGTTAAATTTTGATTTTTCAAAAATTTCTTATAAAGATTTAGGGAAAATGGATCTTGCTAATGATGTAAAAACTGATAAAAAAGATGCAATTTTTCTACGAATAGAGATAAAAAAATAATAATTTTATTCTCATCTGTTAATTTAATTTATTAATTTATTAAATTTTGTTTTAAAAAATAATTAGTTTACTATATAATTGTTATGTATATATTTTTATTAAAATCAATATTTTTAATATTAAACGAGAGGGGGCCATTTATGGCAGTTAAATCAAAAAAAAGTGTTAGCAACGATAACATACTTTACATTCAAGACTCTGAAGCTCAAGCTTTAGGAATCTTCGAAGGTTCAGCACAGAAAATTTTTATCAATAATAAAGAGGTAGATGTTGTTTTTGTTGATGAACACGAAGTTATTCCAGCAACAGCAGAAGAAAGAAAGTTATACCAAGATGCAAGCAAAATTGCAGCTAAGTATGATAGTATTTATGGAAATGAAGGGAATGCAATGAGTAGAGTTATTGCTAATCCTGATGCAGCTCCAAATTATAAAGTTAAAGAAGGATTCTTTAGTGGTATTGCAAAATTATTTGGAAAAGGAAAACCAACTAAATTTAACGAAATCGAAAGAGAAGAATTTTTAGAAGAATTAGAAACTAATGAAGTTTACACTAAAAAACATGCGCATGTCCCAAGTTTAAGTGGTGATGTTTTCAATCTTAAAAATGAAAGTTTTTCAGTTGAAGAATTAGATATTATTAAAGAAATTATTCATACATCAAATGCAAAAACTTCAAAAAGTTCGTCAAAAGAACTAATACCATCAACTGGTGGAAAAAAAGCTTCTGCATCAAAATCAACAACTGCAAAAAAACCAGCTGCTAAAACATCAGCTGATAAAAAATAATCTCTTTAAATATGTTTAAAGAAAGATTAGAATTTAAAACTGATCAAGATGGATTAGTCTTTGAAAAATTAAATATGGATTCATATAATGATATTATTTCAAAAACAAAGTTTTTAATAAAATCAAATTATAAGCCAGAATCTTTTTCAAAAGAAAAAATAATTCCAATTGATTATTTAGATTCGAAATTAAAAATGCACAATCATGGTTTTGCACAAAATGATATTGGTATTGAAATAAAACAAACTGAAAATATACGTTATACAAAAAAAATAAATCTTGAAGAAGTGAAAAGATCTTATATGGATTCATCCTTCAACAAAGAACTAAATGGAATTAAAAGTCGTAATAATTGTTTAACAAATTATAAAGAATGACCAAGAATAACTGGCATTAAAACAAATGCTATTCTTAGTGAAAAAAAGTAATATAGGGGAAAAAATAATGAAAAAAGAAAATACAAAAACTCAATCAAATCACAAAGATTCTAATGTTGAAATTATTGAAATTCACAAATTTTGTGATAAACAAGGTGTAGCCTTTAGAAATAAAGCTGATGATGAATCATTCATAGGTCCGGATAATGCTGTAATTAAATCCTCTAAATACGGTGTTTCTCCAAGTGTCTTTTATGATCCATCAACTCAATTTAAAAATGATTTTACAGAAATCAAAGTTGTTAATTCATTTATCCCTTCAAGGTATGATGATTTAGCTGCTAGATTAACTGAACTAGCTAAAGAAAAATCAGAAGATGCTCTTTTTGATTTTGACAATACAGTTGAAAAAATCAAACTTACCTCTGAAATGAATATTACTGCTGCTAAAGTTAATTCTTTAAGACTTTTAACAAAAGCTATGATAATTGAAAAAAACCACCATGAACAAACTTATGAAAGAAAATGTCATGAAGAAACTATCAAAAATATTTCAATTTTAAAAGATGCTCTTTTAAATAAAAATGTACATGAATTAGCACATACTCTTAAAATTCTAAGACATGAATATGAAGTTGAACTTAGAAACAATGATTATGATTTAGAAAGAACTAAAATTATGATCGAAGAAAAAAGAGAAATCAATTTATTAAAAAGAAAAATGTTGAAACAACAAATTAAAGATGCTAAAAATGGTGTTAAAGTAAGTTTCCTATCTTCTATTTTCAAATCTAAATTACCTCGTGATTTGGTAGATGAAATAAAAAATAAAAAATATATCACTCCAGTCGTAGAAGTTGAAGATAAAGCAACGGATGCAATATCTTTATCAAAACATATGTCAAAAGTTGAAGTTTCTAAACTTTCAACAAAAGAAAAACAATTATGATCCAAATTCACTCAACTTGTTAAATTCGCAGCTGAAGACGAAAAATTTGCAATGGAAATTGAAAAAGAAGCTATTAAATTAGAAGAATTAGAAGAAAAAGTTTTTGCTTTAAAAGCAAACACTATAAATGCGATTAATTCACAACATGTTGTAGCTGTAACAAAAGACGTTGCTAAGAAAACTGAAAAAAGTTCGACTAAAAAATTATTAAATGCTAAAAAACAAACATTATTAATTTCAGAACCAATAACTTTATACGCTGCTCCAACAGCAACAAAAAGTGCTAATAAAACAACTTCTAAAAAAGAAAGTAATATTGTTGTAAAAACAGAATCTATCATTGAAGAAAAACCAGAAAAATTAACTCAAACAGTTGGTCGTGACCCACTTTCAATGTTAGAACATTCTTCAGAAGAATTATTCATGGAAATGGAAACATTTGCACCTAATACAAAATCAATGCTTTCTGATGAAATTTTCCAAGATTCAATTTTAGAATTCCAAAATATTCAAGGTAATGATAACCAAACAATTGAAAAATTAAATTATCAAACAATTGAGTATACTAATTATCATTGAGAATGAAGTGACTCTAAAGCACCTAAAACTGACATTCTAGAATCAATTCATGATTCTTCAAAAAATCATGAGGTAACTTCACCTTCTGATGATAATGAAGAAGAGTTCGTTGAAAAAACACCGTTCCAATGAAAAAAATTGAATGTATTTAGTAAATCAGCAAGAGAATCTAAATTTGTTAGACAATTACAAGAAGATGCTAGCTATATGTTAAATGATCCTGTTTATTTGAAAAACAAAAAACTTTTTGGAAAAGAAAATTTAAATGTTGACAAAGTATTTTCGAAATTAATGGAAATTGATACTTATTCTAATTATGAACAAAACGAACAAAACGAAATAACTATTGATGAAACATTACAAATCTTAGATTTTTATGGAACATTAGCATCTGATGAAGAGTCTGTTACTCCTACTCAAGAAATCGAAAATTTAGATGAAAATAATGAAAATCAATCAGTACAAACTCGTGAATCTATCCAAGTTCAAAAACTTCAAGATAAATTAAACATAATGATTCAAAATCAAGATGCTGATATTGCTGAAAGTTTTGCTCAAGCAATAGCTGACAATGAAGATGCGATTATTGATATTAAAGAAAGATATGCTGAAAATATTGAAGACGCTAAAAATAAAGCACTTTTAAATAAAGAAGAAATCTTAGAACAAGAACAAGAAAATTACATCAGTGAAGAAGAAACTTACTTATGAAATAGTTGTTACCACTACAAAACTAGTAATGTTTATTTAAATAATCAATTCAAGTTCCAAAATGACATGATTTCTGATATCATTTCAAAAGTTGAAAAATTCAATAAACGTCATGAAGAAGAAATATCATTAGCATCAATACCAAGCAAAATTCTTCCATTACCATTAAATAGTAGTGCAAGAATAGATATCGAATTTGAAAAAATCGGGAATGAAAACTATGCAATTTCCACAAGTACTGAACATAAAAAAGAATTACTAAGTAAAATTGTTAATGAAGAAATTCCAAATGAAGTTTCAAAAGTATATATTTTAGATAAATTTAGAGCAGTTAAAGATGTTAAAACTCGTGTAGCTTTATTAAACAAAGCAGCAGACTTAGAATATGTTAAAGCTATAAATTCTAACAAAGAACGTATTGATAGAGAAATGGCAAAAGCTAAAACTAAATTAAATGCAAGTAAAAAAGAAATTGCTAAAATTTATGATGAAGTTGATATTCTAAATAACGCATCTGAAAAATTAGTTAATGCAATTAATGATCGTGAATGAACACAAAATGAATTCGAAAGAGCTAAAGACGAAAGATGAGCCGAATTCGATAAGAGAGCAAAATTCGAAGCTAAACAAAAACGTATTCAAGAAAGAGCTGAAGAATTAGCACTTATGAAACAAGAAAAAGCTAGAAATAGAGCTGAAGCTATAGGGCAAAAATATAGTGACTCTCAAGAACCTAGAGAAAAATCTTCATTCATAAGTAGAATGTCATTCTTTAAATCAAATAAAAATAAAGTAGATATTGACGAAATTATTGGAAAAAAATAATTTTATAATTAAAAATATGATAGAATAAATAAGTAAAATTTTTACTTATTTTTTTATCCTTGTAGTGATACACAAGGAATAGTTAACAACAAAAGGAGACAAGATGCCAACAATTGCACAATTAATTCGTCATGAAAGAAAAATCAAAACGAAAAAAACAAAATCACCAGCTTTATTAACAAGCTATAATTCATTAGAAAAAAAAGTTAAATATAATCCAGCACCGTTTAAACGTGGAGTATGTATCAGAGTTGGTACAATGACACCTAAGAAACCAAACTCGGCTCTTAGAAAGTATGCTAAGGTTAGACTAACTAATAACGATGAAGTTTTAGCTTATATTCCTGGAGAAGGTCACAACCTTCAAGAACATAGTGTTGTTCTAATTAGGGGTGGTAGAGTAAAAGATTTACCTGGGGTTAGATACCACATCGTAAGAGGTACTGCTGATTCACAAGGTGTTCAAAAACGTAACCAAGGTAGATCATTATATGGTGCTAAAAAACCAAAAGCGAAAGCTAGTTAAGAAGGAGAATACAAATGAGAAAATTTAAACCTGAAAAAAAAGAAGTTTTAGCAGATCCTGTATATAATTCAAGATTAGTTACTAAACTTATCAATTCAATCATGTTAGACGGTAAAAAAGGTCTAGCGCAATCTATAATTTATGGAGCTTTTGAGTTAATCAAAGAAAAAACAAAAAAAGACCCAATGGAAGTGTTTAACTTAGCTGTTGAAAACATTACTCCTGCATTAGAACTTAAAGTTCGTCGTGTTGCTGGAGCAAATGTTCAAGTTCCAACTGAAGTTTCACCTGCAAGAAAACAAACTTTATTACTTAGATGACTTACTCAATATGCTCGTTTAAGAAACGAAAAAACTATGCTTGAAAGATTAGCTAATGAAATAATTGACGCTTCTAATGGCACAGGTGCAAGTGTTAAGAAAAAAGAAGATACACATAAAATGGCTGAAGCAAATAAAGCATTTGCTCACTTACGTTGATAATAAGGGGAATTTATAAATGGCAAGACAATTTGATATAAAAATGTTTAGAAATTTCGGTATTATGGCTCATATTGATGCTGGTAAAACAACATGTACCGAAAGAATTCTATTTCATTCAGGAAAAAAACATAAAATTGGAGAAACACACGATGGTGAATCTACAATGGACTGAATGGCACAAGAAAAAGAACGTGGAATTACGATTACTTCTGCTGCAACTTATGTAGTTTGAAAAGATCACCAATTAAACGTTATTGATACACCAGGTCACGTGGATTTCACTGTTGAAGTTGAAAGATCATTACGTGTTCTTGACGGAGCAGTTGCTGTTCTTGATGGACAAATGGGTGTAGAACCACAAACTGAAACTGTTTGAAGACAAGCTACTAGATATAATGTACCTAGAATTGTTTTTGTTAATAAAATGGATAAAACTGGTGCTGATTTTGAAATGTCTGTTAACTCAATCATTGATAGATTAGGTGTTAAAGCAACTCCTATTCAATATCCAATTGGCGCTGAAAGTGATTTTATTGGAACAATTGATTTAATTGAAATGAAAGCTTATGTATTTGATGGCGAAGCTCATGAAAATTATAAAGTGGAAGAAATTCCTGCAAATTTAAAAGAAAAAGCTGAAACTTATAGAGCGAAAATGTTAGATGACATCGTTGAATTTGATGATGAAATCATGGAAAAATATTTAAATGGTGAAGAAATTTCTATTGAAGAAATTAAAAAATGTATTCGTACTGGTGTTATTTCTACAAGATTATATCCAGTTTTATGTGGTACAGCATTCAAAAATAAAGGTGTTAAACTTTTATTAGACGCAATTATTGACTATTTACCATCTCCAACTGATGTACCAGCAATTCAAGGTATGTTAGAAGATGAAACTGAAGTTCTTAGACATAATGATGACAATGAACCGTTCAGTGCATTGGCATTTAAAGTAGCAACTGACCCATTTGTTGGAAGATTAACTTTCATTAGATTATATTCAGGTGTTTTAACTAAAGGTTCTTATGTATTTAATGCAACCAAAGGTGAAAAAGAAAGAATCTCTCGTCTAGTAAAAATGAATGCTAACGAAAGAATTGAAATTGATGAAATTAGAGCTGGTGATATCTGTGCTTGTATTGGTTTAAAAGATACAACTACAGGTGATACATTATGTGATGAAAAAAATCATATTATTCTTGAAAAGATGCAATTTGCTGAACCAGTTATTTCATTAGCTGTTGAACCAAAAACTAAATCTGATCAAGAAAAAATGGGTATTGCCCTTGGAAAACTTTCAGAAGAAGATCCAACTTTCAGAACTCACACAGATCAAGAAACTGGTCAATGTATCATTTCAGGTATGGGTGAACTTCACTTAGATATCTTAGTTGATAGAATGAGAAGAGAATTTAGCGTTGAAGTTAACGTTGGTGCTCCTCAAGTTAGCTATAGAGAAACATTCACTGTTGAGAATGAAGCTGAAGGAAAATATATTAAACAATCTGGTGGACGTGGACAATATGGTCACGTTAAAATCAACTTTGTTCCAAATCATGAACAAGGATTCATTTTTGAAAACAAAATAGTTGGTGGTAAAATACCTGGTGAATATATTAAAGAAATTGAAAATGGTCTTAAAGATGCAATGGCTTCTGGTCCGTTAGCTGGTTATCCACTAATCGATATTAAAGCAACATTATTTGATGGATCTTACCATGATGTGGATTCATCTGGTATGGCGTATAAAATTGCTGCATCAATGGCTCTTAAAGAAGCTGCTAAAACTTGTAAAGCTGTTTTACTTGAACCAATCATGGCAGTTGATATCACAACTCCGGATGAATACTTAGGTACAGTTTTAGGTGACGTTTCTAAACGTCGTGGTATGCTTGAAGGTCAAGAACAAAGAGGAAATGCTCAAACTATTAAATCAAAAGTTCCATTATCTGAAATGTTTGGATATGCAACTGACTTAAGATCTAATACACAAGGTCGTGGTACTTATGTAATGCAATTTAGTCATTATGCTCAAGTTCCAAGACATGTAACTGAAGAAATTCTTAAAACTAGAGAAAAAAAATAAGATATTAAAAATTATTAAATTATAATTAAAAAAACAATTAGCAATAGCCGATTGTTTTTTTTATTAAGGGTTTTATGGAGAAAGAATTAAAAACTAAAAGTTCAATTAAAAAAATTTTTACACTATTTGATAAGAAAGATTGAATATATTTATTTCTATCAATGTTTTTAGTTTTATGTTCTGCAATATCGGATTTATTAAATCCTTTTTTCTTTTCTAAAATTTTAAATGATATTACTCACAATGAAATAGGGCTCAGTTTTGAACACATAAATTGAGTTTATATAATACTTTTATTTGTATTGGCAATTATAAGTTTTATTTGTCATTCTTTTTCAGTGGGTTTTTCTACAAAAGTTGCAATTAAGATGGGTGCAAATATAAGGATTATCACTTTTGCTAAAACTCAAGAAATATCAGCAGCTGATTTAGATGAAATAGGATCTTCTACTATAATAACTAGAATATCAAATGATGCTGGGATGATTGTTGAATTTTTAAAAATGTATAACACAGTAGCATTTAAAGCTGTTTTCTTTTTATTAGGTGGTTTCTTATTATCTATTATTCAATTAGTTTTATTTGATGGAGATAAAATAGTTTGATTATTATGTTTATCTTATATATTTGTTTTTGTATTCATCGGGTTGATGATTTATATGACAAAGAAATCATCTCCATTATTTAAAAAAGCTAAAACCATAGTAGATTCAAATAACACTATAATGGAAGAAAATATTATTGGGAACAAAGTTATTAGAATTTTTAATTTACAAAAAAATCAATATGATAAATATAAAACTGGAAATAATAATTTATTAGAATACTCAATCAAGAGTGATAGATTAGTTGCTATTTTAATGCCTGTTGCTAACTTTATGATAAATTTATCTACATTAGCCATCATTATATTTGGTGGAATTTATGCTTGAAACTCAGACCCTATCCAATTTAATACAACAATAAATTTAATTGGTGTAATCATGTCATTTATTCAATACTTAACATTTATGATGTTAGGTATGACCTTGTTAGGGCAATTTGGTTATACATATGTTAGAACAAGTGTTTGTGCCCAAAGATTATTTCAAATTCTAGAATTAAAAAATTCTATTATTAATTGTTCATCACCACAAAAAATTGAAGAACCATCTATCGAATTCAAAAATGCATATTTCGCATATACTAAAGAAGCGGCCGAAGCTAAAAAATATATACTATCAAATATCAATCTTTCTATCCCTTCAGGTTCTTCACTTGGAATCATAGGGCAATCAGGTTCTGGAAAAACAAGTTTAGTAAATTTAATTTCACGATTATATGATGTTAATTCAGGTGAAGTTTTAATTTCAAATATTAATGTAAAAAATATTGATCTTGAAAACTTGAAAAAAGAAGTAGGCGTTTCACTTCAAGATAAAGTTTTGTTACATGGATCTATCAAATCAAATATTTTATTAGGTAAACCAAATGCAACCGATGAAGAAGTTATCACTGCGTCAAAACAAGCACAAGCCTGAGAATTTATCACCCACAAAAGTGGTGGGCTTAGTGCTAGAGTAGAACAAAGAGGGTCAAATTTATCAGGTGGTC
>JBOFSS010000019.1:0-3255 GCA_051651665.1 Mycoplasma sp. | reverse complement strand
GATCCATTTGCTATTGTCTCACTTGGCAATATTGTAGCTCTAATTTTATAGGAAAGGTTAGGAATGCATAAAATATTTTTTTTGTTTAAAAATCTTAAAACTGATAAATCCATATTATCTGAATTAATATATTTATCATAATTGTTAATATTTAAAATTTTAGCTCCCAAGGAGATGTTTCTAGATTTTAGAACTCTAATATCGCCTTTTTCAATTAATATTGAATTTGTAATTTGCCTATCTCTAAAAACATTAAATTCACCAACTGATATAGATGACATATAGTTATCAAATCAAGAGTTTCTATATAAAACTCAAGTTGGTAATTGTTTATCTGTTATATAATTTTGCTTTTGGATTAATATTTTTTTTGTCAATTCAGAAAAAATTGTTGTATTTGATATTTCTGAGTTTGAATTTACCAGAATGTTTATTGTTTCAATTTTAACTCCTTTAAAGCCCTTTTCTCCAAAATCTATTATAGATTCTATGCTACGCTCACTGAGTCATTCTCTCATTTCATCATAATGCGGACAATTAAGTACTCCCTTTGGGATTATAAGTGATGTATAATTTGCTAAATTAATTGCTTTTTCAATAAAATAAATAAAAATCATATTATTCTTTTTAAAACATGAGAGATTTTTATATTTATTAAAATTAACATCGTTTGAATTTATCTTGTGGAATGGAGGGTTTCCAACTATTAAATCAAACCTTTTCTCTTTAAAGTTCAATGTCAAAAAATCTGATTCAATTTTTTTTAAAGTTATATTAGGATACTTTGATTTTAGGAATATATTAAAAATTATTTCTGTTAATTCAAGGATTTCTCCATCTATATCAATTATTGTTAAGTTAACATTTTTTTTAGAATATTTATTACATAGCATCTCTAAAAATCTGCCCACTCCAACGGATGGTTCTAAAATATTGATAGTGTTTAAATTTTCAAAAGTAGGTAAAAAAGAATAGATTTTAGAACAAATAATTTTATCTGTATAATAAGCTGATGTTGTAGTTCTATTTGGATTTAAATATTCGGCAGCATTATAAATATCTTCAAGATCTAAATCTTGTTTTTTATCTATAATTATTTTTTTTAACTCTTCCAAATTTTTGATGTCAAACTTATTTAAAATATTGATTTTTTTCATATGTTATCAATTTGCCTTAATTTTTTTAGCTATTTGCCTAAAGATATTTGTTGGCACAGCCTCCCCAATCGAGGCTCTGATTAAATTTTCATGTTTTTTTAAAAAGGTCTCCTTTTCAATTTTTGTTAAAGAATTCAATGAAGTTTCATTTTCTATCACTCATTTAAAACTATTGGGAATTGTCATAAATTTCATCAATTCTCTCACGCTAAATACCCTGTCATCATGTGGGTGAATCGTATTTTGGCTGGCTAAAATATCATTTCTTGTATGTACACATGGCGCAATCTGATTCCACTTTTGTCTTTTGTATTTATCTGAATTACCGTTTTTTGTATAAATCCTTTTGCCATCTCTAAAATAATGTGGCAGCTTACTCTCATCATTCATAAAAGCGTTTTCCCCCTCTGCAAGATAATGTATTCATTCTCTCATAATAGGGTTATAAGGTTTGAAAGAATGGAATATATCATTATCACTTATTTCTCCAATTTGATTAAGTCTTTGCATATTTCCTATTAGTTGATAAATAGTTTTTGAAGGTTTTTCATCTGGAAATAAACTTTCCGGATTTACATTTAAGATATGTCTTACCCCGATTACTAAAGTTCTTGTTCTACTGGAATTATTACCATAATCTTTAAAATTAATAACTTTATAACTAATTTTATATTCAGTAGATAAATTTTTAAAAATAGACTCTTCAATACTTTTGATTTTCCCATCAATATCTGTGCACTTTGTCTTTAAAAAACTTCTGACATTCTCAAAAACAAAACTATCTGGTAAAATTTCTAAAATCACTTTAATAGATTCAACAACCAACGAATTTCGTTGGTTTTCATCATTTTTTTTATGATTTGCAACAGACATTCCTTGACATGGTGGTGTAGCAATTAAACATGTTATGTTTTCAATTGAATATTTCTCTTTTCAAAAATTTAATTCTTTATTAATTTGAAATTTTACATTATTATCCAGGATGCTTCCAATAATGTACCCTGAAGAATGACGGCATTTTTTGTTACATTTTTGAATCATGATTCTTTTTTCTAACAATTCATTTGTTGCAACACAATCAAAACCTTCTAATTTGAATCCAAAACAACCTACACCAGCGCTGCTAAATAAAGAAATATATGTAAGTTTTTTCATGTGCCCCCGCTCACTAAAGTATTATATTAAATAGTTTATTAATATGTACAATGATTATATCATCTATAAAATCTTAATCTTTTGAATATTTATCATTATTATATTACACATTTATTTTTGATATCTACGTAATAAGATATTTCAATATTTAATATAATAATTTTTATTTTTATTATGTGCATTAGATGCATGTAATGTTTTATAAAAATACGAAAATATCATTAGAACGATTTGTAAAAATGTTTATTTTACTAAATAAAAATTATTTAAGATAGTTCATTTGTTGAAATAACTATATTTACACTAGTGTATTTCATGTTAAATTGAATAAATTTAATGATGGTGGAATATTCTCATTTATCATTTTATATTGCAGCAATGTTTTTTTATATTTTAAGTTGAAATACTTTAAACTCTTAAATATTTTATGTATACTAATGTCATGACAAAATCTATAAAAAGCATAAATGAATTAAATGATTATTTAATAAGCAAATTTGATGAAATCACAGTAAATGAATTTTACAAAAAAGAGGGATCAAACTTCAATAAATTATTATCACCTTATGATTTATATGGTTTGGCAAAAATAAAGAATAAGAGTACTTTTCAAATTCAATCTAATTTAGGGGGAGTGAAGCTTAAAAAAATTTATTTTGAGATTGAAAAATTTTTTTTATCAAAACCTAATTATTTAAATAAAGTAACAACACTTGATTCATTAAAAGAAGGTGCTATTTTAAATAGATTGAATATAAATATATTAGCTAATAACGCAGATTCAGGTAGTGGCGGGATTGTAGGTAAAGGGAACTCCAGTGGCAATGTCTTTGCAATTTATAACGATAATTATAATTATAAATATAGCTTGAATGATGGTACATGAAAATGCAAAAACCTTAATAACTTAATAAATGAAAAGCAACCTTTTATAAAGTGTTAT
>JBOFSS010000018.1:0-10205 GCA_051651665.1 Mycoplasma sp. | reverse complement strand
TATAGTATGTCTCACCGTTTTGTCTAGTCAATTCATTTATATTTAATAAGTATTTATCCATTTTTTATCATTTCTCTAATATATTTAATTATATTCTCAATTTCTTCTTTTTTAGAAATATAAAACGCAGATGCTAGTGTGTGTCCACCACCACCAAATTTAATAGCTATTTCCCTAACATCATATTTATGACTTCTAATTGAAATTTTATATTTGTTTTTACTTTCTTTTCAGTAAATTGAAAACCAAACATTAAAATCAAGAATATTATTTAATAAGTAAATTTTTCCATCATCATCAGGAATATTATATGAATTTTTAATTTCTTCAGTAATATCTAAGAAAGCAATTCCATCTTCTAATACTTGAACATGTTGAGAAAGATTTCTATCGTTAGAAACATCTTCTCATTTTTTAAAAGTCATTTTCTGTTGAATTAAATGTTTATCAAAATTGTAATCAAAAAACTTCGCTATTAATAAATAAGTAGAAGCTTTAGTACAATCAAAACTTAGGTTACCACTATCAGCCATTATTCCGGGGTAAAGTGCATTTGCAATTTCTTTAGACATCATTTTTTCATTGTTGAATAATATGAAATATCCAACCATTTCAGATGCTGAACTATATTGTGTATCAATTCATTCTAGTTCGCAAATTTTTTCATTAAAAACATGATGATCTATTCTGAATACTTCACTACAAGTTAAGTATTTTTCAGAAGTTATCATATTAGAATTACCAACATCCACAATAATTCCAGTAGAACCATTCACAAATTCTTCATCCGCAAAAGGGATGGAATCATTTACAAATTTTTTAACAAAATCAGATGACACCATATCAGCATCCATGATTCTAGCATCTACATTTAATGAACGTAAAAATAAAGACATTGCCAAAGCTGAAGAATATGCATCATTATCAGGGTTATCATGAAAAATTACAGTAACTTTTTTTGAAGCTATCAATTTTTTATATATTTCTTTAACAACAGCTTCAAAGTTATTTTTAATCATAATATTTAACCTCTATATTATCTATTATATTTTCTTCTAATGTTTTTAATAAATCTATTTCAGTTTCTAAAGAAATAGCTTTTGATAAAATAGGTTTTGTAATTGGGTTTTTAGGTGCAAACAATGAGCAAGCATCATCATATGGTAGTATGGAAGTTTCATATGTATCGATGTTTTTTGCAATATTGATAATTTGGTTTTTATCAAATGTAATTAGTGGTCTTAAAACAATTTTTTCACTAGCCTGGTTAATAACTGACAAGCTTTCAATAGTTTGACTAGCAACTTGACCTAAAGCATCCCCAGTTGCTAAACAATCGTATCCATATTTTTCTGATAATAAATTTGCAATTCTTAAAAAACTTCTTCTTAAAATGGTAATTCTATAAGACTCATTAGATAAGTGATACAATTCATGTTGTATTGGAGAATAATTACAGATGTATAACTTTGCAGAAGCAATTCTTCCGTCCATTGTAATTTTATTAACTAAGTCTTTAACTTTTTGAAGTGCCATCTCACTTGTGTGAGGAGGGGTGATGAAAGTTAAAAAATCAACATGCATACCTCTTTTATAAAGCTCATGTGCAGCAACAGGGGAATCTATTCCACCAGATAATAAAAGTAAAGTTTTGCCACTAATACCAACTGGCAATCCACCAATTGTAGGAATTTTACTTACATAAACTATTGCTAACTCATTTTTGATCTCGATTCTAAGTCTTAATAATGGTTGATGAACATCAACTGAACATTCGAATTTGTTTAAAATATAAGAACCGATTTGTCTATTGATTTCATCAGAATTTAATGAGAATTTCTTATTAGATCTTCTAGCCTCAATTTTAAATGTTTTGATTCTATTTTCATTAAAATGTTTTTCTGCTAGAACTGCACAAAGTTCACTTATTTTATCCATGTCAAGTTCACAAGTGTAACCAAAACTAAAATAACTAAAGCCTGGTACTAGTTTTAATATTTTAGTTATTTCATTTGTATATTTATTATCAAAATCTTTAATCATAATGTAATCAAACTTTTTTTCAAGCTGACACTGATAATTTGACAATGATCTTTTTAAGTTATTAAATGCAGCTCGTTTAAATTGATTAATGTTTTTACCTTTTAAACAAAGTTCTCCAAATTTTAACAATATTATTTCGTTATTTAAATTCATTATTAAACCATTCTCAATCTTTTGCAGAAAACTCTGGACTAATTCCATTTTCTATATATTTTTTATATCATTTCTCTGAATAACTAATTGCTTGGTTGAATTCTTCTGTATCCAATTCAAAATTAACTAATCTAACATCTCTTTCATTTACATTGCAATTTTCAGGATTTACATAATCTGTAGTTTCTAAAAAACAAACTGCAAAAATACCCTTTTTGACATTTCTTAAATAGCAATATAAACCAAGCTGGTATTTATATTCATTTGAGATAATTATTTCGCCATCATCATCAAATCATTTTGCCTTTTTTTGACCAATAGATTTAACAATAGGATTACCTAAAACATCTTTTTGCATAGTTAAAGTATTTTTATTAAATTTATAAACAAACGAATCAATAGAAGTAGTTTTAATTTCTAGCATTGGTGCATTTGGATATAGAAAATTTCCATTTGCATCAATTGGTTCTCCATCAGGGATTCCTCCGAAAATAGGATTCTCCTTAAAAGCATCTCACTTTATTTCAAATGGGTTGTATTGTTTAAAATTCATATTTAATTCATCACAAACAAATTTATGTACCTTAGGTTCAATTGTATTACCAACTTTTGCCAATGTAGGATCCATCGGTTCATTGTATATGCCAACCATCATTGATCAAACTTTTACAGGCGAATTATATTCACTCTTTCCAAGAATTGAAGCAAATCTTGAACCTGTAATTTTTTTAAATTTTGATTTATTATTTTCAATAAATTCTTTTGATAATTTAATTCTATTTCCATCAACTTTGAAATCGATGTCTTTTATTTTTGTGAATGGCATTATGATACTCTTTTCTGTTTTTTCATTTTTTGAATATATTGGATATATTCTTCAATCAATAGTTGATATTGCTGTTTCTTATATAAATCATCAAAAATTTCTAATTGTTGTTTTGTTGATAATTTGTAATATCTATTAGAATAAAGTTTTAACCTTTTGATAATTGAAATTAAATTTATTTCTGTTTTAATTATCTCTACACTTGTAATTATAAATTTATTAATACTATTTGCTTTAGTTTCTAATGCTTCTGTATCAAGTTTTCTACCAGTTATTAATTCGTCTTTTATTTTTGATATTCATTCAATATTTGTTTCAATATCTTGAATTAATAATTGATTATTAATTTTGTATTCAGAAACTAATTTTTTAAGATCTAATAATTGAAAATCTAGTTCATTAAATCTAATTATTAAAGAGAAGAAGTTTTTGTGTTCTACATGAATTAATTTTTGTAATTCATCATTTTCAATTTTGAAAAATAATAATTGTTCGTAAATTTCCATAATATATTTAACAGCAGTTTTTATGTCATATAAATATTCTTTTCTATTTATAAAAGAATTAAAATTATTGATTTTACTATGAACATTTTTTGCAATTTCTATATTACTCAAAATAATTCTTTTAATATTATTATCATTAGAAAAATTTTCAATGATTTGTTTATATAGATTATTAATATTATTTTTAGATAATACTTCATAAAAAGATGAGATATTAGTTTTGAATTCATTAAAATATTTATTATAGATAACTTGGTAAGCTTCATCAGCTTTTATACTAGATAAAACATCTTCAAGATTTAGAAGTTGACTAATAAATATTTTCTTGACATCATCAAATTTCCCATGTTTTAATAAATTTCTTGTTCCGTTAATGATACTTTGACTTGAATCTAATTTTTTGATCGCCTTAACTCTAATTTCAGCAGGTAGGCGAGCTTCTTTTAATGATTCTTTAATTTTATTTTGGATTGCATTGAAAGCATATTGGAACTTATCAACTTCAAAAATATTTTTTGAAGTTACATACAAATCTTTAATTAAAATTGATTCTTCTAAAAAAAGTTTGTTTATTGTCGTTGAATTAATGAAAGATAATTCTTCATTGATATGCATAGTAATTTTATTAATTTGATTATTAATACTTTTTAATTGTGTAATTTCCGAATGAATAACATCTAATAAATTTGTTTTTGAAAACTCGTTAACAGAAGACAAAACTTGGAATAATTCTGTAGCAATAGAGGATACATTATTAGTGTATTTTTGAGTGTTGAAATTAAATTTTCTAAACTCTTCTTGTTGTTTGTCTAGTAAATCAAAATTACCTGCAACTTGTTTTAATTTTTTATTAACATAGAATATCTTAAAAGTTTCAATATCTTTCGAAACACTTTCCAATTGAATTTTTACAATCTCCAATTGTTTTGAATATTCTATATTACAACTTTTTAAGTATTCTAATATAGGTTTTAATTCTATATTTTTCTTAACTAAAGTTTCAACAGCTTTTAGATTTGATCCAATCATATTATTTTTATAATAGTTATATTTATTTTTTAACTTAGTATCTAATTTTTCATTAAATTTTTTAAATATAAAAATAAAGTTAAATACCATTGCTGAAAAAATAGCAATAGATATAAAAACAATCAATACTATAAATAATGCTGAAGAAAACAATTTATAAACCTATGCGTCTAATTTAGCATCTTCGAATGAAATTTCTACAGTTGTATCTCTTCCGAAAATGTTAATACTAACAAGCATTTTACCCTTTGTGTCATCAATTTGTAAAATAGTACCAATCTCATTCATGAATTGACCATTTATAATATTTACATTTTGCCCAATGTTGAAGTTATGAGATATTTTATTTTGTACAAAAATTGAATCACCTTCAACTGAGATTGACTTTCCTTCGTTTTCTAAAATTGCTTTAGCTAACTCATTGTTGTCAATAACATTTAATATTTGACCAATTTCATCATCTCCTACTGGAATAGGCTTGGCATTCTTACCACTAGATCCAACAATACCTGTAATTAACTGTGTGTTTCTAATTGCGAATCAAGCATCTTCAGTCATTATCATTTTAATGAAAATATAACCAAAATATCTGTTTAATTCTAATGTCTTAATTTTTTTAAATTTATTTTTTCCATTTGCATCTTTGAAAGATTCTCAAGTTACATCTTTAATTTTTCTTCCATAATTAGCTGGTAAATCGTTTTCTGAAAAAATTTCTTCCTCAATTACTTTATCTTTAATCACTTTTATATCTTGAACTAAATCAGTTAACCCGTAAGCTTCGATTTTACCTCTTAAATTTTTAACAACTGAGTCTTCATTACCACTAACGATTGTTATGATATATCATTGAGCTATATCGCTATTTTTATTATTAATTTTTTTCATTTTATCTCCTAATTATATTTACTATTGAATCAATCCCAAGGAATAATAATGCAAAGACTGCAATTACTATTATAATAATACCTAAGTATTTGAATGTATTCGTTGGACTTGATCAAATCACTCTATTGAATTCTTTGTTTATTCCATAAGTTCACTTTAACATTCTTCAGCCAAACGTTTTGTATTTATTTCTGAAATCATATTTTAATTGAGTGATCTTATTTCTCGCTTCGATTTTATTATCGTTATATTCAATCCTGATTAAATCTCTCTGTTGTGAAGATTCATCTTTTGATTTTGAATTTGATTTATCAGTTTTAAATTTCTCTTTTAAACCTTTAAGCTCAACCCTTAACTTCTTAACTTCTTCTTTTAATTCAAGTTTAGCTAATTTTTTCTTTTCACGTTTAGCTTTACGAGCAGCTTTTTTTTCTGCACGTCATCGTACCAAGTCTTCAGCAGTTTCTTGATAGTTTTCTTCTAATGGTTCGTTATTTATTTTTTCAGTTTCTAAAGTTTCCATTACTTAGACTCCTTATGTATTGTTTTACAATTACAAGTTGAACAATATTTGTTTAACACTAATCTTTTTGATTGTGTTGAGCTTTTTTGATAGTGATAATTTCTTGATAGACAATTTTCACAAATTAATATTATTTTCTTATTTATTTTCTTCACCCCTTAATGCCGTATTTCCTGATGGGAACTTATTATTTAAGTAGTTATTGCCAAAGAAGAAACTTAGCATTAAAATTACATAAACAAAGAAACAGACACTTCCCAATCAGTTTTCTATCCTTAAGCCATTTGTACTAAATAAACCTCATGACATTAGCCCATGTCCCGTTGGATCTAAGAAAACACCAATTGAAAAAGTGTAGAATATTTGGAATCCAGAAACTAAGAAACATCCTAATACTGCCAATGGTGCAACAAACATAAAACCCTTAACTTTTATAACATCGACTTTATTTGTAAATCTGTTAATAAATCCAGCTAAAATTACAATGCCATATATTCCAAAGAATATGGTTATAGGGAAATTGCTAATACCATCTACAAAAGCATCGGAATTTGTTACTGATGAAGGAATTAAAATAATGATAAATATAATTGAGAAAATAATTAATGCTAATATTGCACCAGGTTTAAACTCATTGTAATGAGATCTAGCAATATTTTTGTGAACAGCATTAGAAAAACTTGTCCCTTTAAATAAGAGTTTTGAATCAATAAGAGATTGGAAACTTCTGATTATCAAAGCAGAGAAAGAATTCAATACCCCCATAATAGCAATAAATATAAAAATAGAAATAAGTATTTGGAATGCTTTTTGCGCTTCATAATTACCATTGAAGAAAGTTTCAAATAAACCATATGCACTACCTTGTCCACTTAGTATTTGTGCAATTGTAATTAATAAATAGAATCCAGTTACTGTAAGCATTGAAATAATAACAGTTAATGGAACATTTCTTTTTGGGTTAATCATTTCTTTTGATAAACTTCCAGCACCAAAGAAAGGATCAAAAGCAAATAAAATTGAAGGAATTGAAATCAATACACTAGCAAAAGAGAAAACTCCTGTTGGTGATTCTTTTCCCCCATTTACAAAGTTAAATCCGCTCTCTGTAAATAAATTATAGTTTGGGTTTTTCACCCCATATATTAACCCGAATATAATCACTAGAATTAATGGGATGAATTTAATAGAAGTAATAATAACTGATAATTTAGCACTTGCTTTTAAGGAGATATAATTAAATATTAAAAACAATACAAAAAAACTGAAACCAATAATCATTATTACTGAGAAATGAACTTTATCTGAGTAATTAAAAATATTGAATAATGCCTCAGCTGAGAACATTGAAATGGAAAAACTCAAAACACCAAAATAGAATATTGGTTGAACAACTTTAACAAACTTACCAAACCCTTGACCAACAAGTTTAGTGCATCAACCTCCCAATCCAGATCTTGAATTAGTTGATGAACCAACTTCTGCAAAACTAAAAGCTGCAGCAACAGAAATTAAGCCAGAAATAATTCAAGCTGTTAGAATTGCATAACCGTTGAAGTTATTAACTGCAAAAACATTTCCGTTTTTGAAAAAAATTCCAATCCCAATAATGCTACCTATAAGCATAGAAATTGCAGAGAACAACCCTATTTTTTTGGACGTTTCTGCACTTACAGTTTTCATTAATACCTCTTTTCTTTATTTAAAAAAGCCTTTCGCAAGGCTTCTTATAATAAAAATAACATATTAATGCTAATATGTCAATAACATTAAACCATCAAAGTGAATATAAAAAAACGCCATTTAATAAAATGACGTTCTTTTAATTAAAAATGTTTTCTAAATTACTTTTTTTTAGCAACTGTGAAAGATTTTTGAGTTTTGTTACCGATGATAGTATCTTCTAACTTAACTCCATTATATTTTTCAAATTCTTCAGCATTAGGATTTGCTAATGATGGAATTTTAATGTCATAGTGAGCATTTGTATAAATTCTTCTTAAATCTGAGATTAGAGGAATTCTTGGGTTAGCCCCTGTACATTGGTCATCATAAGCTTCATCAGCCATTTGATCAATTACTTTTTCTAAATCTTGATCTTTAACTCCACTTGCTTGAGTAGATAATGGACAGTTCATAGAAGCTGTTAAGTTTCTAATTCCTTGAATTAAGCTATCAACTTTTTCTAAATCAGTATTTCCTTTTAATCCTAATGAATTAGCAATTTCAACATATCTAGAAACTGAAGATGGAGTTTTATATTGTGAGAAATAACCTTGTTTTTCTTTAACGCCCTCTTGAGCATTGAAGTAAATAACGTGAGGTAAGTAAATTGCATTAGCAAGACCATGAACCACACCTAAATGACCACCAATTTTATGTGATAATGAGTGAACTATTCCTAAGAATGCATTTGCAAATGCCATACCAGCCATTGTTGCAGCGTTAGCTACATATTGTCTAGCTTCTTGGTTAGTTGTACCTTCACTATAAGCTAATGGAAGATATTGTCATAATAACTTCAAAGATTGGAAAGCTAATGGATTTGTAAATTCAGTAGCCAATAATGAACCAATTGCTTCAATGTTATGAGTAACAGCATCTAATCCAGTTGCTGCAGTCATACCTTTTGGTAATTGCATCATTAAACTTCCATCAACTATAGCCATATTAGGAGTTAAAGCGTAATCAGCTAAAGGATATTTAATATGAGTTTTTTCATCTGTAATAACAGCAAATGGAGTAACTTCAGAACCAGTACCTGCAGTTGTAGGGATACAAATCAATTGAGCTTTTGAACCCATATTTGGATATTTAACGATTCTTTTTCTGATATCAGCAAATCTAAGCGCTAAATCATGGAAGTTTACTTCTGGATATTCATAGTATAATCACATGATTTTTGCAGCATCGATTGGAGATCCTCCACCTAATGCGATAATAGCATCTGGTTTAAATGATTCCATCATTTTTGCACCTTTAACACAAGTTGCGATTGATGGGTTAGGTTCAACATCACTAAAAACAGTGAACTTAATTCCTAAGTTATTTAGGTAATTAGTGAATTTTTGACCATATAAAGATCAAATGAAAGCATCAGTAATAATAATTGCTTTTTGCACTCCATCAGCTTTAAGGTCTTTGAAAGCTTCTCCTGTCGCTCCGTATTTGAAGTAAACTTTTGGAGGAACTCTAAATCAAAGCATATTTTCTCTCCTTTTAGCTAATGTTTTAATATTTAATAAATGTAATGGACCAATATTTTCACTGAAAATATTACCACCTCATGAACCACAACCAATTGTTAAGGTTGGAGCTAAACCAAAGTTATATAAATCTCCAACACCACCAAGAGATGAAGGCATATTAACGATTAAACGTCCTGTATTAACTTCATTTTTATATTTTGCTAATCTATCAGCATGTTTTAATTCATCAATAAATATAGAAGAAGTATGTCCAGGACCTAACAATAATAATTCTTTTTGAATTTCTATAGCTTGATCGAAGTCTTTTGCTTTATATAAAGAAACTAATGTTGAAAGTTTTTCATGTGCTAAAGCATCTTCGTATTTAGAACCTTTAGCTACAACAAAAATAACTTTTGCTCAAGCAGGTACATTTATTCCAAAAACATTTGCTAATTTTTGTGGAGTTTGTCCAACCATGTCAGCATTAAGTAAACCAAATTTACCCTCTTTAAACATTCCTTTTTCAATTTTTGCAATGTCTGCTGCATTATCAACAATGTAAACACCTTGTTTAATAGATTCTGCTACAAATTCGTCATAAACAGATTCTAAACAAACGATTGAGTTTTCAGTTGCACAAACAACACCATTATCAAAAGTGTTTGATTGAATGATAGATGAAACAGCCATTGGAATATTTGCAGTGTCATCAATTAAAGCTGGACAGTTACCTGCACCAACCCCAATTGCTGGAGTCCCTGATGAGTAAGCGGCTTTAACTAAACCACCACCACCAGTTGCTAATATTAAATCAGATTGTTGCATCAACTCAGTTGTTGCATCAATTGGAGCACCTTGAGGTAATCAATTGATAATACCTTCAGGAGCACCAGCTTTAACAGCCGCTTCTAAAACAATTCTAGCAGCAGTTGTAGTAGCTGTTCATGCTCTAGGGTGAGCAGAAATAACAATAGCATTTCTAGTTTTTAAAGCTAATAATGTTTTGAAAATAGCTGTAGATGTTGGGTTAGTAGTAGGGATAATAG
>JBOFSS010000017.1:0-5142 GCA_051651665.1 Mycoplasma sp. | reverse complement strand
CTGTTGATATTGCACAACTTGGTAAGTTTTCTCTTATGTAATCTACATGTTTCTTGTATTCTTCAATTTTTGTTTGACGATTCATCTTATTTAAAATATCTTCAGATCCCGATTGAATTGGTAAATGAAAGTATGGCATTATATTAGAATACTTTTTAGCAATATCAATAATTTTAGAATCCCAATTTCAAGGATTGCTAGTAGCAAATCTAATTCTAGGAATATTAGTTTTTGCAATGATTTCTAGTAAATCAGCAAAGCAAATATCTTCATCAATATCAATTCCATAAGAATTAACATTTTGTCCCAATAAGGTAATTTCCTTATATCCGTCTTTGATTAATTGATTAACTTCGGATAAGATGTCTTCTTTTGTTCTTGACCTAATTTTTCCTCTAGTATATGGGACAATGCAATAAGAACAAAATTTATCACATCCATACATGATGTTTACTCACGCTTTTATTTTATTATCTCTATTCGAAGGTAATGATTCTATTACATCTCCTTCTTGACTTCAAACATCAATAACCATATTCTTTTCATATTTAAGTCTTTTTAAAATTTCAGGTATTTTATGAATATTATGCGTCCCAAAAATAAAATCAACTTGTTGGTATTTTGACAATATTTTATTTACTACTTTTTCGCTTTGACTCATACAACCACTCATACCAAGTATCATATTTGGATTCTTAACTTTCGAGCTTTTTAGTAGACCAAATTCTCCGAAAACTTTATTTTCAGCATTTTCTCTAATTGCACATGTATTCAAAATTACCATATCAGAATTATAGATATCATCAGTTCATGTATAACCTAAATCATTGATGATTCCTTTCATAATTTCCGCATCTCTTACGTTAGACTGGCAACCATATGTTCTTATGTGAAAAGTTTTGCCCTTTCCAAATTCTTTCATTTCCGGATCAAATATATATTCTTCTTTTAAAATTTTTGCATTTGTAAGTCTTTTCCTAGCATCTTTAATATTAGGAAGTTTTGCTTCTTCAAGGTTTATTTTTTTAGTTTTCATAATCTATATATTATCATATATGTGTGCGATATTTAAAACGCAATATGAATTATTGTTTATTAAATATGTTAAAAGGTGCAATATCACTCTTTTATATAAGATAACATAACAAATAAGCATAATGGTATAATTAGTAAATATGGAAAAATATTTTAAACATGCAAATTTATCTGACATCGGTTCAGTAAGGCAAAATAATGAAGATTATGCTTGATCAGGTATAAATAATTTTGGTAATATGGCCGGAGTTATTTGTGATGGACTTGGCGGATATAAAGGCGGAAGTGCAGCTAGTGAAATAACTGTAAATGTTTTCAAAAATAAATTTGAAAGAACTAATTTCAACTCCTTCCAAATTGAGCAAATCGAAACATGGATAGCGAATGTTATAGAAGAAGCTAGAATGAAAATATCCGAACATATTATCAATCATGAAAAACTTTCAAATATGGCAACTACTTTTGTTGCATCAATTATTGTTAATGGAAATTGTTTTACTTTCAATATCGGAGATAGTAGGGCTTGACTAATAAAAAACAATGGTGTTGGTTCGATGATTACAACTGATCAAAATCTTCTTAATCATTTGAATAAAATTAATGCTCCCAAACATGTTTATGAAATGTATAAAATGAATTTATTTGCAATTACTCAATTTGTAGGTGCTAGAAATGAAAAAAATGTTAAAGCAGACGTCTTCCACTCTAAGTTAGAAAATGGGGATTTCATTTTATTGACTAGTGATGGATGCCATAATTTTATAAAAATAGAAGATATGATGGAAGCAATTAATTACGATAAAAATAAATTGATAAACGCTTGTAATTCAATCATTACTAAATCATTGATCAATCATTCAAATGATAATTTATCAATTGTGATTCTAGGTGTTTAAAAATGAAATATAAAATTGGAGAAATAGTTTCAGGATATAAAATCGTTAGGGAATTGTCAGGTGGTGGAATGTCTGATGTTTATTTGGGTGAGAATACAAATTCTGCAACCAATCCATATGCGGTAATTAAGGTAATTTCAAAAGAAACAATCATTAAAGATAATTCATCTCAAAAAGCAGCATATGATCAATGAAGAAAAGCTTTGGATGAGTTTGCTTTAACTTGGGTTATTTTTGAAAAACCAAATGAAAATATCGCTAAACCTATTAGATGAGATATTAATAAAGATAAAACTATGGTATCAATTATCACCGAATTTATTGATGGGCCATCACTTTCAAAACTAATCATCAATAACAAAGCACTAACGATTGATAGATCTATGTTTTATTTTAAACAAATTTGCAATGGAGTAAGGCATCTTCATCATCTCAATGAAAAAAGAACAATTATTCATAGGGATTTAAAATCGGATAATATTATGCTTTCTAAGGATTTGAGACAACTGAAAATTATTGACTATGGAATTGCAACAAGTTTCTATGACAATGCATTTGAATCAGGGGAAGGAACTGTATATTGTACAGCTAATTATACAACTCCTGATATTTTACAATTATCGCCAAGCATTTTAAATAATGCTTCTTTAGGGGATGCAAAGGCCATTAAAAGATTAAAAGAAATAATAACTCCACAGTTTGATTTTCATGCACTAGGTGTTATGCTCTATGAAATGATCACAGGGACTTTTCCCTTCACATCTACTAGAGAAGAAAATGATAGACTAAAAATAAAGAAATGATTGAATTTTGATATTCCAGTTGTGAGCAACACAACTAATAATGTTCCAAATTCAATTGATAACATTATATTTAAGTTAACAGCAAGTAAAGAGGATGAAATTAAATACCGATATAAAAATGTAGACGAATTGATAAAAGATATTGAAACTTGAGATTCACCTAATAGAAAGAATGAAGATTTAATAAAACCTATTGAAAAAAGAAAATTTCAACAACCTTCTTCATTTAATATAAACGAACAAAAAAGAGATGAAACATTTATGAGTAAATGATGATTCTTTTCATTGATTAATGCTGGTGCTATTTTAAGTATTCTACTAGTTTTAGTAGCAATTTTCATAAATATGAATTAATTAATAAAATAGGTTTAATCTAAACTATATTATATTAAGTATATAATTAAAATATGAATATAAAAACTGCCAGAATAATAAAAATTATTAAAGATGATGTATGAGTTGAAATTGAAAATCATATTATCAAAACAAATTTATTAGGAATTTTTAGAAATAAGAATATTAAACCTATTTGTGGCGATATTGTAAAAATTAATACCGAAGATAAAGTTCCGATGATTATTGAAATTTTAGATAGAAAAAATATGATGATTAGACCAAAAGTTGCTAATGTTGATATTGTAGTAATTGTTCAGTCAACTATTCAACCAGATTTTAATACTATACTTTTAGATAAAATGATTACATTTTATAGAATGGTTGGTTGTAATGTGATTGTAGCACTAACCAAAACTGATGTGAGCTATCCAGAAAAAATTAGAAAATATGTAGAAGACTATAAATTCATGAATCATAAAATTTATGATGTTAATAATGAAAATGACTTTATTAACATGATGACTTCTTTTAAGAAACAAGTAGTTTGTTTTGTTGGTAACTCAGGTGTTGGTAAATCAACTTTGATAAATAAAATTAACCCTAATTTAAATATAAAAACTCAAGAAATTTCAAAAGCTTTGAATAGGGGTAAGCATACTACCACCAATACAACAATCATTAAAGAGGATGGGTTTTATGTTGTCGATACTCCAGGATATTCAAGTATAACTCTAGAATGCTCTAAAGATACATTTGCTCATAAATTTTTTGATTTGAGCAATATTGATCATTATTGCAAATTCAATGATTGTTTGCATGTAAATGCTAAAGATTGTGTGATTCTAGAACTTTTAGAAAATAAAAAAATATTTGAATGAAGATATAATAACTACATTCAAATATTAGATTCTTTAGAAAAAAGATACGATAAGTAGGATTACTCGTGTTTAGCTCTTAGCTGTCCGCAAGCTCCATTGATTTGAGTGCCTTTCTCTTGTCTTACAGTTGTAATTAAATGATAACTTCTTAATATTTCATAAAAATCTCTGATATTGTTACTTCTTTTAAATTCATTATCTCCAGTAGTATTATAGGGAATTAAATTAATCGTAATTAACTCTTTCTTTATATCAGAAACAAGTTCTGCTAATTCAAATGCATTATCATTAGAATCATTAATGCCTTTTAACATGATGTACTCAAAAGTCACTCTTCGGTTTGTTTTATCAGTATATTTTTTAGCTTTTGCAACAACTTCTTCAACACTGTAAGCTTGATTGATAGGCATTATTGAATTTCTAATTTTATTATTCGGAGCATGTAATGAAATGGCTAATCCCACTTGTTCAAAATCATTCATAAAATTATCAAATTTTGGAACAATTCCACATGTTGATACTGTAATTTTTCTAGAACCTAATCCAAACGAAAAATCATCTCTAACAATGTTTAGAAAGTCCTTTAAATTTTCATAATTATCAAATGGTTCACCAATTCCCATCACAACTATATTTCTAAGTGGAGTTCTATTTTCATCTCTTAAATATTCATTAATTGTTTTAACTTGCAGAACGATTTCACCAGCTGTTAAATCTCTAACTTTTTTTAATTTACCAGATGCACAAAATTTACAACCCATGTTACAACCAACTTGTGTAGTTACACAAATAGAATTTCCATAATCAAATTCCATAACAACCGTTTCGATTTTACTACCATCTTCTAGTTCGAATAAAAATTTTGAAGTATAATCCTTATCTTCTAAGAGGTCAATAACTTTGAATTTCGGAATAATAAAATTTTCCTTTAAGAAATCAATGGTTGTTTTTTTGATGTTAGGCATTTCATCAAAACTATTAACTAATTTTTTATACAATCAATCAAATATCTGTTTAGCTACAAAAGGTTTTATATCATTTTTAACTAAAAAATCTTGTAGCTTAGTTAATGTGAAATCATATATATTAATTAGTGGCATTTTTTAAAATTTTCCTAACTTTGGCTATAGCATCATCTAAATTATCATTAACAATTACATGTTGATATTTATCTTTAAATTTCAATTCTTTTTG
>JBOFSS010000016.1:0-5580 GCA_051651665.1 Mycoplasma sp. | reverse complement strand
CCTAAAATTGCAATGAAAGTAATTGATCTAGGTTTATAAGTTTTTATAATTTCAATTGCCTTTGCACATGAATGCCCAGTTGCTAACATTGGATCTAATAATAAAACATCACACTCTGCAATATGTGGAGGCATTTTTGAATAATATTCCACAGGTTGTAATGTTTTTTCATCTCTATATAATCCAATATGTCCAATTGATGCAGTTGGTATTAATGACTTTAATGGATCAACCATTCCTAATCCGGCTCTTAGAATCGGAACTAAACAAATTTTATTCTCTAATTTATAACCAGTTGAATTACAAATAGGAGTTTTAATTTCTTTTTCGACAACTTTCATATTCTTAGTAGCTTCATAAGCTAACAAGTTTGTTAATTCCTCAAGGTTGCTTCTGAATACAGTCGAAACCGTATCTTCATTTCTCATTCTAGTTAATTTATCTTTAATTAATGGGTGGTTGACAATATTGCTCATTGTTTTTATCTCCTAAATATTATATTTATTATATAATAAATAAGTATTATTGATTAATCTATATATTTGAGGTATGAAATGAATGAAATTATATTAAAACTAAGTTCGCTTGCTAGAGAAGCAACTGCGGTAGCTGCAACTGCAGCTGAAACAGACAACACAGGCTGAGTTGTTGGTCTATGCGTAGGTATTCCATTAGCGCTAATAATAGGTGCTGTAATTGGTTACTTTATTGCAATGAAAATTTTTAAAAAACAATTAAAGAAAAATCCACCAATTTCAAAAGATACTATTAGATCTATTTACCGTCAAGTTGGTCGTCAACCTAGTGAAAAACAAGTAAATGAAATCTATAACAAAGTTATTAAGAGTAACTAATGAAATTTATTAAATCGGCAACAAAGCCATCTGAATATATTTACGATGCAATGCCGGAAGTTTGCTTTATAGGGAGATCTAATGTTGGTAAATCAACATTAATAAATGCCTTATCTAATTCTAAAGTAGCCAGAACATCTAACACTCCAGGTAGAACACAATTAATTAATTTTTTTCAGTCTGATAAATATCGATTAGTTGATTTACCGGGTTATGGCTTTGCAAAACTTTCTAAACAACAACAATATGAAATCTCTAAAATGATTGAAATATACTTAAACCATTCTAAGAATTTAGTTGCAGTTTTTCAATTGTGCGATATCAATGTTATTACAGATCTTGATGTTGAAATGGCTGAATATTTCCAATCATTTAGAAAAAAAATTAAACACTTTGTTGTTTTAAATAAAATTGATAAACAAAAAATGTATAGATATCAGAACAAAGTTGATGAAGTATCACAAGCTTTTAAAGTGGATAAAGAAAATATAATATTAGTGAGTGCAAGAGACAAAACTAATATTAAAGAATTAGGCCATATGATTTTTAACTCCATTTCAAAATAGGTAAATAATGAAAAAAGAATTAAATAAAACTTACGACCATTTATTGGTTGAAAAAGACAAGTATCAATCATGAGTTGAAAATGATTGTTTTAAACCAAAAGGTTCAGGAAAATCTTTCTGTATAGTTTTACCTCCTCCAAATGTTACGGGTGTATTGCATGTGGGTCACGCATTTGATACCGCAATTCAAGATGTAATGATTAGATATAAGAGATTGCAAGGATTTAAGACTATTTTCATACCTGGAACTGATCACGCAGGTATTGCTACACAAACCAAATTTGAATCCCATTTAAAAAATAATGAATTACCAAATAGAAAAGAATTAGGTAGAGAAGAATTTTTAAAACAATTGATGGAGTGAAAAAATATTCAATCAGAAATCATTCACCAACAATGAGCTAAATTAGGATTATCACTTGACTATAGTCAAGAAAAATTTACAATGGATAAAGATGTTAATGCTGCTGTTAACAAAGTTTTTGTTGATCTATATAATAATAAATTAATTTACAGAGGTAAAAAACTTGTTAATTGAGATGTAAAGTTACAAACTGCTATTAGTGACATAGAAGTGATTCATAAACCTGTTGTTTCAAAAATGTATTATATTAAATATTATTTAGATAAAAAGTTTAAAAAATATCTTGAAGTTGCAACTTCAAGACCTGAAACAATGTTTGGTGACGTTTGTTTATTTGTTAATCCAACAGATAAAAAATATAAAAAAATAGTTGGCCAAACTGCATACAATCCTGCCACTAATAAATGAATACCTATATTGAGCGATAAATATATTGATGTAAATTTTGGTACTGGAGTAATGAAATGTACACCAGCTCATGACTTCAATGATAATGAATTGGGTATCAAACATAAATTAGAAAATATCAATATATTAAACCCAGATGGTACCATGAATGAACTTTGTGGAAAATATTGTGGTATGGATAGATTGGTTTGTCGTAATGTTTTTGTTAAGGATTTACAATCAGAAAATTTCATAACTAAAATTGACGATAAATATGAAACAAAAATTGGATATAGTGAACGAACGAATGAAATTGTTGAACCATTTATGTCTAATCAATGATTTTTGAAAATGAAACCATTAGCTAAGAAAGTTCAAGCTAATCAAAAATTAAAGAGTAATGATTTATCATCAAAATTTATTCCAAAAAGATTTGAAAAACAATTAAACCATTGATTAGGCAACATTGAAGATTGATGTTTATCTAGACAACTTTGATGAGGTCATCAATTACCAATTTGATATCATAATGAAACAAATGAAGTTTTAGTTTCAGAAACACCACCAAAAGATATAAAAAATTGAACGAGAGATGAAGACGTTTTAGACACTTGATTTTCAAGTGGGCTTTGACCAATGGTTGTTCTTGGTTGACCGAAGCAATCAAAAAATTTCAATGACTTTTTTCCAAATAGCGTATTAGTTACTGGTTATGATATTTTAACTTTTTGAGTATCTAGAATGATGATGCTTTCTACTTACTTTACAGATAAAACTCCGTTCCACAAAATATATATTCATGGATTAATAAGAGATGAAAAAGGTAAAAAAATGTCTAAATCTCTTGGCAATGGTGTTGAACCAATGGAAGTTATTGAAAAGTATGGAGCTGATACTCTTAGATTGTTCTTGACCAGTTCTTCTACTATTGGTGAAGATTTAAATTTTTCATATGATAAATTAAAAGCCAATTGAGGATTTCTTAACAAGTTGTGAAATTCAGCTAGATTCATTTTATCTTATGTAACAGGTAAAGAAGAAAAAATTAAAATAACAAAAAATACAAACGAAATTTGTTTATGAATCTTAAATAAATTTAATAAAATGCTATCTAATGTAACAAAAAATATGGATGATTTTAATTTTGTTGTAGCAACAAGATATTTAACAGATTTTATATGAAATGATTTTTGTAGTGTTTTCATCGAACTGTCAAAATCCATTGTTAATAATTCTGAATATAAAGAAGATGTGATCAGTACAATGGTATATATACTTAAAAATATTTTGATTATGCTTCATCCTCAATGTCCATTCATTACTGAAGAAATTTATCAATTAATTCCAAAAGCAAAAAAATCTATTTCAAAAGAAGTATGACCTGAAAAATTAATTAATATTCCTAAAGAGAATAAAGTTCAAACACTTGTTGAAATTATTTACATAATTAGAAAAGTCCGTTTGGAAAATAAAATACCTAATTCCACAAGATTAGAAATTAATTTACTAGCTAAAGATAGTATTAAAAGAACAATTAAATCAGTTGATTTTTTAAATACTTATCTAGTTAATCTAAATTCTGAAATAAAAAATGTTTCAACAATATCATTAGTAGGAAATAAAATTACAGAAATTGCAAGAAATTTTGTTGTTGAAATCCCATTTGAAAAAGATGATAAGGAAGAAATTGCTAAGATGGAAGAATTAATTTCTAAATTAACAAATGAAGTAAATAGATCTACAAAAATACTTAGTAATCAAAGCTTTTTAACAAAAGCATCTAATTCTAAAATTACAGAAGAAAAAAATAAATTAAAGAAATATGAAGAACAACTACAATCTGCAAAAGATTCATTAAATCAACTAAGTCAAAAATAATGATAGTAAAAAAAATATTGCCAACAGGTTTTTGTTATGGGGTAATGAAGAGTTACAACGAAACCAAAAAGATTGTTTTACAAAATCCTGATAAAAAAATTTATATGCTTGGTTGACTTGTTCATAATGAAGTTGTTATTGAAGAATTAAGAGATATGGGTATAGAGATACTAGATGATACTAATGAATCTAGATTTGAAATAATTTCAAAATTCTCTGATCAAGAAAACTCAATTTTAATTTTATCAGCACATGGAACTGATTCCAATGTAATTGAAATTGCACATCAAAAAGGATTTCAAATATTTGATTTGACTTGTAAATATGTATATAAGACACACGAATTAATAAAAACTAAAATCCAAGAAGGTTATGAAATAATATTTGTCGGAAAACAAAATCACCCAGAGACAGAAGCTATTTTAGCTATTGATGAAAAAATAATCTTAGTATCTGATTTAGAATCTGCTAAATTATTTAAATCACTGAAAACAAAAACTTTTTGTACAAATCAAACTACATTTAACGCTTCCCTTCTTGATGAGATAAATAATCATCTGTGAAATGCAGACAATTCAATTTTATTTGCAAACGATATTTGTAGTGCAACAAGAATAAGACAAAGTGCTATTTCTAAATTAGATGATGATATTGATATTTCTATTATTATAGGAGACAAAAAATCTTCTAATGCTAATGAATTATTCGAGATATCTTCTAAATATAAAGAATCTTATTTTGTTTCAAAAGTAAGTGATTTAAATCTTGAATGATTTAAAAATAAGAAAGTTTGTGCAATTTCTGGCGCTGCTTCAACACCAATTTCTACAATTGAAGAGTTCTATAAAGTTATTTCTAACATATAATATAAGTAGTATGAAGATTAATATAATTCTATTTGAACCAGAAATACCTGAAAACACAGGCAATATAGCAAGATCTTGCGTAGCTTTTAATGCTACACTTCATCTAATTAGACCTTATGGTTTTATACTTAATAGTAGTAAATTAAAAAGAAGTGGTGTAAATTATTGGGAACATTTAAAATATAAGGAGTATGATTCTTTTGATGACTTTTTAGCACAAAACAACAATCCTGACAAAATTATAATGTACACAAGATATGGTAGAAAAAAACCGAATGATATTATTCATAAGAAAAGTGAAGAAGTTTATATTATGTTTGGAAAAGAATCAACTGGAATTCCAATAGATATTCTTAAACAATATGAAAATTATATGGTAAGAGTTCCGTCATCTGATTTAGTGAGAAGTTTGAATCTTTCTAATGTTGTTGCAATTGCTCTCTATGAGGTTAGTAGACAAAATCTTTTTGATGATTTAGAAAAATTAGAACCACATAATCCAAAATTTTAATTAATTTTAAATTCGTCAAGATCTTTTATGAACGAGACAAATTCTTTATCATAATCTATTTTAGTTAATATTTGTTTTTTTGTTATTGGATGAATGAATTCTAAAGAATATGCCATTAGATATTGATGATAATCTGATTCATAATTATTGAATG
>JBOFSS010000015.1:0-1770 GCA_051651665.1 Mycoplasma sp. | reverse complement strand
TAATTCTTTCTTGAAGTTTTCCCATTTCATATGCAAGCGTTGGTTGGTAACCAACTGCAGATGGCATTCTACCAAGAAGTGCAGAAACTTCTGAACCTGCTTGTGAAAATCTGAATATATTATCAACAAATAATAAAACGTCTTGATTATACTCATCTCTAAATTCTTCTGCCATAGCAAGACCAGTAAGGGCAACTCTCATACGAGCACCAGGAGGTTCATTCATTTGACCAAAAACTAGTGCTGTTTTATCTAAAACTCCACCAGCAATCATTTCATGATACAAATCATTTCCTTCTCTTGTTCTTTCACCAACTCCTGCGAATACAGAAAGACCACCATGACCTTTAGCAACGTTATGAATCAATTCTTGAACTAGAACTGTTTTACCAACACCAGCTCCACCAAATAAACCAATTTTTCCACCTTTTACATAAGGGATAAGTAAATCTACTACTTTAATACCTGTTTCTAAAATTTCTGTTGAAGATGCTAACTCTTCATAACTAGGGGCAGGACTATGAATTGATCTCAACTTAGGATTTTTTAAAGCTGGTTTTTCATCAATAGGGTCACCAGTTACATTAAACATTCTTCCAAGCACATCTTTTCCAACGGGAACCATGATAGGGTTATTTGTATTTACTACTTCCATCCCTCTTTTTAAACCATTGGTAGTATCCATGGAAATACATCTCACAATGTCGCCACTTACTAATTGAGAAACTTCTAAAACTAATTTTGCCCCATTATTGTCAACATAAAGAGCATCATTAATTTTAGGCATTATTTTACCTTTGAAATAAACATCAACAATCGGACCTAATACTTGGTAGATTTCTCCGTTTAATTCTTTATTATTTTTTATAACTTTATTTTCCATAAATTTCTCCTATTTTAAATCGCTTCCTGCTGTAATTTCTGTAATCTCATTAGTAATTTTTGATTGTCGTTCTCTATTGTATTTCAAGGACAAATTATCAATTAATTCTGAGGCATTTTGAGTTGCTGTATCCATTGCGTTTCTTCGTGAGGCATTTTCACTTATTAATGATTCAGTTACGCATGCATGAATAACTGTTGCAAAGTAGTTTACTATGTTTTGATTTATCAGTGATGTTAGTGAGGGTTCGAATTCCATTTGATTAAGATTTCATTTATTATTTTTTACTGATTCTTTAAACTTTTCATCAAATGGTAATAAATTTATTGTTTCAGCATTAAAACTAATTGCATTAATGAATTTTGTATAATGAATTTTTATTCCATCAATCTTGTTATCATTTAATAAAATTTTTAAATAGTTAGCTAGTACTAAGCAATCATTAAATGATATATTATTTATTTCAAATTTGAATGGCTTAAGAATTTGATCAGGTTTTAATTTATTCCTATAAGCTTCCTTACCTTTGACTCCCAATTGGATTAAATAGTCATTATCGGTAATATTATTTAATACTTCTTTTATTATATTAACATTATATCCACCACACAAACCTAATTGGGAGTTAATAACTATATGTAAATTATTTTTAGGTTTTGAAGGCGTTTTTATTTGAGAATTTAGAATGTTCCCTATTATTTGATAGTAGGCATTGTAATAACTTTGAATTTCACTAAATTGTTTTTTCTGTTTTTGAAGTTTTCCACTAGCCATTAGTTTCATTGCATTCGTTATTTTTGAAGTTGTCTTAACAGAGGTTATTCTTTTTTTTAAATTATTTAATCCCATTTTTAACCACCTTTTTGTCAACCTTTTTCTTCTTAGGT
>JBOFSS010000014.1:0-2589 GCA_051651665.1 Mycoplasma sp. | reverse complement strand
AAACACAGATCTAATTTTATTAGATGAACCAACTAGTAATGTTGATGTATTGAATGAAAAAATTATATTAAGTTCTATTTTAAAAGCGAAAAAAGATAAAGCATTTTTAATGGTTTCTCATAGAGAAACTACAATGTCGATTGCCGATATTGTTTATAAGTTAGAAGATAAAAAAATAAGAGAGGTTACTAATGATTAGTGATAAAAAAATGATAATCAAAAAAGAAAAAACAACAAACGTAATTTTTGAGAAATTTACAATTAGAGATATAACTTTTCTATGTATTATGGGGACGTTGTCACTAATTACATCGATGATAATGCCTATAGCTTTATTTATACCAATGTATGGGGCTTCTCAATTAATTACTGCATTACAATTAGCAGTTTTTCCAACAATAGGAATTTTTAAAGTTAAGAAAATAGGCTCATTCACGATTACTATGATAGTTGTCCTTTTATATAGTTTAGTAAAAACCCCATTGACATTTGCTTTTAATATAATTATTGTTATTATTCTAGAATCTATTATAACTTTAATTTTTAAAGGATTTAAAAATCCAAAATCCATATATATTGTGATAACGCTTTATAGTGCATTAACGCTCCCTTTTACTTGATTGGTTCAAAATCTCATAATGAATGAACCAGGTCATTGAGATCAATATTTAATAAATGATCCTTGAATTGCAGGCTTGGTTGCTTTAGCAATATTATTAGTCTCATTCATTGGATGTTGACTTGGTATGTTAATTTCAAAAGAAATGGTCAAAGCTGGTATATTTGAAAAGTGAGATAATAAAAAAATTAAAAAAACAAAAGGCGAATGAATTGAAGAGCCGGAAGGTTTGGAATAGGGATTTATGAAAAATAAAATAAAAGTAACTCAACCTATACATCCTATAATTGGAATTATTTTCTCAATAGTAATGGCTATTTTCGGACTTGTTTATAATAATGCTTTTTCATTATTAATTATTGCTGCAATTGTTTGATTTTTACTTTTAATATGCGGCTATTTTTATTCATGCTTAATTTGACTTATAGCTGGTTCATTGATTGCTGGAGGAATTGGTGGAATAGTTTATGCTTATTCTGGAGATTTAGATAACATGGTTAGAACGATTGCAAAATCCGCATCAACTACAATAGTCGTTATTCCTGGATTAGGACTTTCTATGACATATTTAATCAGATCTATGGAAAGTTTAAGAATGCCAAGACCAATTACATTGATGGTATTAATTACATTTAGTTTCTTTCCTGTTCTCATGAAAGAAATAAAATTGATAAGAGAATCAATGAAAGTTAGGGGAGTAAATAATTTTTATAATCCTAAAATATTTTACAAAGCTTTTTTTATACCATTAATTATTAGGGTTAATGATATATCAAATACATTATCACTATCAATTGAAACAAAAGGATTCACAATTGAAAAACATCCCTTTACCTCATATAAAACTATAGTTTTAAGTTGAAAAGATTATTTTTTCTCAATTTCTTTTATTGCCACAATAATTTTAGGGGTGATTTATGCGTTCTAATAAATTAGCTGTAAATTTTAAAGATGTCAGTTTGAGATTTGGAGAATCTGAATATATTTTTAAAAAAATAAATTTTAAATTAAACTATGGAAGACTATATCTGATAAATGGTTATTCAGGCTCTGGAAAATCATCATTGATAAATATGTTGACCGGAGTAATACCTAATGTAAATAGCGGTTATTTAAGTGGTGATATTGAAGTTAATGGTAATTCAATAAAAAATAAGAAAGTTTCTGAAATTTGTCAAGACATAGGTTTAGTCCTACAAAACCCTGATTACCAAATAATTCAAAAATATGTAGAAGATGAAATTGCTTTTGGTTGCGAGAATTTTAATTTTGATAAATCGCTTATAAAACAAAAAATATATGAAATGACAAAACTAATGAATCTCAATCCTGATTCTATATCAAGAAATCTGTCTGGTGGTCAAAAACAGAAATTAATAACTGCTTGTGCCTTAGCAACATCACAAAAAATATTGGTATTAGATGAACCATTAGCTAACCTTGATAAGAAAAGTTCAATTGAATTACTAACTATATTAAAAAAATTAGCCAAAAATAATGATTTTTGTATATTAATTGCTGAACATAGAATTGATCTAGTGAAATCATTTGTTGATGAAGCTTTTATCATAGAAGATAAGAGTGTTAATAATATAAAACTTGATAATCTTGTAGAAAAAACAATTAAGATAAATGATTGTGATATAGAAAAAACAAACCAATCTAAAGATGTTATTTTGAGTTTGAAAAATACTTCATATAAAATAAATGATTATGAAATATTAAATAAAATTAATATAAATATTTTTAAAGGTGAAAAACTTATTTTATTAGGTGAAAACGGTTGTGGCAAAACAACTTTAATGAGAATTATGGCTAGAATAGTTAAACCTTCTACAGGTAATATTGAACAATTCTTATTAAAAAATAAATTGAATAAAAATAAGTGATATAAAAAGATTGGTGTAGTTTATCAAAATCCAAATTATCAACTTTTTATGTCTACTGTAATGGAAGAAATTCAATTAAAT
>JBOFSS010000013.1:0-4557 GCA_051651665.1 Mycoplasma sp. | reverse complement strand
AAATATCATCATTCTCAGGTCAAACATCCGATTCATATTTTGTGTACAAGATAACAAAATTATCTTCTATATGCATTTTGTGTAAAATTCCATAATAGTTTCAAAGACATAACGAAATCGGAGACAAGAAAACATCTTTATATGTTTCGTTTTCTAAAAAATTATTTAGTTCTAGATATGTATCCCAATTTAAATCTTTAAGCATGCTATGATTATATCACTTCAATATATTTAAGAGGTAAATAGAATTATATATAAAGCATGAAAAACATATACTATAATAAATACATAATATAAGTATGAGGTTTTTTAATGTTAGTAAAAAAAGATATAAGAGAGTATAAAGAAACAATTGTAGATTTATATGCAAAAATTTTTCAGGAAGATCAAATGAATTTTGAATATATTGTTGATTTACTAAATCTTGAAAAAAGCTGAGGAATATTAGAAAATAATGAACTAATTTGTACTGTATGTATTTCAGAAAGAGATTTTTTATCAAAAGATAATGAACTAAAAAAAATTGCCAATATTTGTTGTGTTGCAGTTGAGCAGAAATACAGAGGTGAAAATTTATCAATAAAATTGATTGAACAAGTTGTTGAATCTATAAAAAATGATTATGATAGCATAGTTATTCAATCGGAAGCTTGAGAAATTTATAAATCATTAGACCTTATTGAAAATACAAATAAAATTGAGTTTGAATATATCCCGGGATTATACCCTGTGCCGATGTTGATAGTTTGATATGAACCTGAAATAAATTTAATCAAGGAGATAGATTCACAAACTAATGATTTTTCAACAGGGATTAATAGATCAGATGAAGAAATTCAAAGATGAATAAAGTTTTGTCATGATAAGGGATACAAATACATGGCTAATCCTGGTGCATATATTTGATACAATGAAAAAAAAGAAATTATATTCATGCAATACACAAACTTATCTAACTTAATTTGATTAATGCATTACATACAACCTACTAATAAAATTCATTTATTTCATAATGATGAGTTTAATAAGATAAATTGTTTAAAGGAAACCGGCAATTTAATAACTATCACAAAAACATTTTCTTGTTCAAAACTCAACCCAAAAAATATAAAATTACACGATTTTTGGGTATAAATTCAATTTTTTGAATAAAAATGTTAAAAAAATTAAGTTCATAAGTATAATTAATATGGTTTATATAGTCGTGTAGCTCAGTTGGTTAGAGCACTCCCCTGATAAGGGAGAGGTCGATGGTTCAAGTCCATTTACGACTACCAATGGGGCCTTAGCTCAGCTGATAGAGCGCCTGATTTGCATTCAGGAGGTCGTGGGTTTGAACCCCATAGGCTCCACCATTTTAAAAAGCTAAAAAATCTATTCATTAATTGAATAGATTTTTTTTATATTGTTAATTGATTTTATATAATTTAAATCACTAGGATTCAGTTAAATTATCATGAGGTATTCAATGTATAAAATATTTATTATTAGTGATACACATGGATTGAATGACGAATTATTTGAAAAAATAAAAATGTCAGAGTTCAACTTATCAGACGAGAATAACTTTTTAATTTTTAGTGGAGATATGGTTGACCAAAATATTGATATAAATAAAACAGATTTATTATTAGAAAATTTATTTAATCTAATAGATAAAAATAAAAATATAGTTTACTTGACAGGAAACCATGAAAGAATAATTTCGGAAAAAGGTAATTCAAAATTTAGTGAAAGATTAAAACAGCTTCCAATTGCAGCAATCACTGAAAATATTTTTACATGTCATGGATGAATAAATCCAAAATGAAAGATATCGGAGCATCGAAATAAAAAAGATTACAGCTTAGATCCTATAATCTCTTATGGTGATATTATTAATGGTTCACCTGCATCAATTTATATTAGAAAGAAACTTAATACTGATTTTTTCGGTTACACAGAATTTGGGCAATATGAAGATTTATTATTGAAAAAATATCCAAATTATATTTTTGTTTTTGGACACTATTTTAATTTCTTTTGAGATTTCGAAAAAATCAGGGGAATACATTATTTCCAATATGCAGATGAACTAAAAAAATTCAACAATGGAGAACCAAGTTTAATAGATGCAGTTGTTGAAGAGTATGATTATAGTAAGCCTTATATCAACAAGTATAAGAACATTTATGCCATTGATTTATATACAAAATGCTATTCTCAAAATTTACCATATCATATTAAATTTGTGCAATTCAACTCTTTAAATAAACCAATCCCAATTTATGAAGATGATAAAAGATATTTGGATGAAATAATTAAAGATAACTTCAATAAGTAATTATTTGAATTTAAAAATAATTTTATTTATATTTTTAATTTCTCTAAAACGAGTTTCATATTCAGTTGCTATATTTCCAATATTAATTTCTTCATTGATATCTCTATATAAATCATTAGTTGTATAAATTAATTCAACAAGATCACTTTCATTTATCACTTCCAATGAGTAAGCATATAATGACTCATTGTCAGTTTTCATTTCAATTATTCCATTTTCTACAAGAACATTTTTATATAACTCAAGAAATCTTTCATTTGTTAACCTGTTTTTTGCATGCCTTGCTTTTGGTCACGGGTCTGAGAAATTTAAATATATTTTGCTAATTGAATGATGCTCAAAATAATTCAATAATTTGCTTGCATCAAGGTTCAACATCTTAAAATTATTTATCGGTTTTTCTAGTGCTAAACACTTCTTTATTGCTTTGGAGCAAATTACTGTATTCTTTTCCATTCCAATATAATTAATATTTTGATTGTTAACAGCATGTTGTATTACAAATTGACCTTTACCCATTCCGACTTCTAGGTATACTGGATTTTGATTTCCGAATAACTCTATTAAATCAAAAGTTCCGTGGTCTTCATTTCATTCAGTATAAATATTTTTATTTTGTTCTAAAATTAATTTAGCTTTTGGGTCATTTCTTAATCGCATATAATTAATTATAAGAACTTTATATAAATAAAAAAAATTTTTTAAAATGAAAATATTAAATGTTGATTTAAATTGATTATAATAATAGTGCATAAACAGTAAAATAGTTTTATTTTATATTGTGGATAAGTTCTAATTTATTTAATGAATATTTTAATTAAACAGAATTATTGCTTATGCGTGTTACTTCCCGGCTTTGCCGGGTTTTTTTATATAAACAAGATATTTGTTGTTTATAGGTAATATTTAGCAATAATTCATAATATTCATACTTTTTTAATCATTAAGAGATAAAAAAGCAAACATAATGAATATATATAATATAATTCTATCTATTATGGCTTTTGTAGATCAATGTAAAATTTTATTTAAAGCAGGTAACGGTGGTAACGGGATAGTATCTTGAAGAAGAGAAGCTCACGTTCCTATGGGTGGTCCTGCAGGTGGTGACGGCGGGAATGGTGGTAGCATCATTCTGGTTGGTGATCACAACGAGAACTCTTTGCAGTACTTAAAATTCAAAAAACATATATCAGCACCACATGGTGAAAATGGTCAAATTAAAACTATGATTGGTTCTAATGGCGAAGATGTTTATATAAATGTGCCTGTTGGAACTGTAATATATGATGCTAATACTGATGAATTAATAGCTGATATTAATGAAGATGGTCAACAATTTACAATTTGTAAAGGTGGATTAAAAGGACATGGTAATTTCCATTTTAAATCTGGTTTGAATAAAGCTCCTAGCATGTATGAATGAGGTGACTTAGGAGAAGTTAAAGAATGTCGTCTTGTTTTAAAACAAATTGCCGACATCGGAATCGTTGGTCTGCCTAATGCTGGCAAATCAACATTCATTGGACAAATATCTGCAGCAAAGCCAAAAACTGCCAACTATCAATTCACAACATTAACCCCAGTTTTAGGTACTATATACATCAATAACCAAAAAATTATTTTTGCTGATATACCAGGATTAATTGAGGGTGCTAGTGAAGGGCATGGACTAGGCCACGACTTTTTAAAACACATTGAAAGAACTCAAGTATTAATTCACTTAGTATCAATGGATGATGAAGATGCTTTAGATCCGACAGAAAGTTTTAAAACTATAATGAAAGAATTAGGTGCATACTCTCCTGAATTATTAAACAAACCAATGTTAATAGTCGCAAATAAAATGGATGCTCCAAATGCTGATGAAAAGCTAAAGGAATTCAAAAAGAAAATGAAGGGTCATAATATTATAGAAGCAAGCACTGGCCTTGGTGAAAATATGCAAGCAATTGTTGATGAGGCGCACGCACTTTTATTACGTCAAAGAGAAAAAATGAAAGCTGATAAACCAATTCATGTTATTGGATATGAAAAAAAATTGAAACCCGATGAATTATTAAGTAGGGAAATGAGAGTGAACCAACCATTTCCTGGAATGTGGGAAGTTGAATGTGATTTCTTGAAATATTGAACACACAGAATTCCAACAAACACTCAGGACAATATCATTAGACTAAATCAAAAACTAAAAACTGTTGGTGTAGAGGCATATTTAAAAACTCTAGGCGCTA
>JBOFSS010000012.1:0-10016 GCA_051651665.1 Mycoplasma sp. | reverse complement strand
AAATAAGAATCTCTTTAATCCAAAAGTTAGCATATAGATTTCATCTTCAAGCCTAATATACTCATTTAGATAGTTAGTGACCTCAGGATGTGATAACTCTATAATGTTGGCAGATAATTCCTTATTGGATTTTTGTTTTTTCAGTCTACTCATATTACCCTTTGTTTATTTATTGTACTAAATTAAATAAAAAGATAATATTTATAGTTTCTTTTAATAAGTTTATATAAAATTATTATATTGATAATAAAGAGGGCAATATGAGTGAACCAATTAAAACAAAAATATTTTTAGATATTAAAGCTGATCAAGATTGACAGAGTCATTATATTTTAGAAATTGGAGCTGTGAAGTTGGACGATAATAATTTAGAAAGTGAACTATATCTTCAATGTAGAAGACATAAAATAAATAATTCTTCTAAGAATATGCTTCAAGTTGATCAATTTTTTTATGCTGATCTTGAATTGCTTGAAATCGATGCTTATATGCAATTGTATAATTTCATTAATAAGCAACCTGTTTATGTATATGGTAGTTATATCCAAGAATTGTTAGATAAAGTAAATAGGAGATTGAAGTTATCGAAGAAAATTAATGTGATCGATGTTTGTGAAGAAATAGCTTCAAATAATTTGGGCTATGAATTCATCTTTAGACATACATCATTAAAATCTATGAGAAATATTTTTAACCTTAAAACAGAACCAGAAGAAGAAACTGACCCACTATATTCAGCTACTTGTTTAAAAGAATTTTATAATGAATTCACTAAAACAAAAAATTCAAAAAATATTTGTGAAAAATTAGAACATGAATTATTTAGACCAATTTTATCCCCAATGAAGTGATATCGTGATTGGGAAGATTGTGTTGCTCCAAACATTGATCAAAATTTTAAAGTAATTATAGATAAATCAACTATTGAAGAGGTTAATTTATTTGAAGATGAAATTCAGTTGAGCCAGACAATATATCAATTAAATTTAAGTTTCGAAATAATCGATTCAGATAATAAAAGAAAATTTATTCAAAAAATAGAAAGATTCAAAGCAAAAGAAACCGCACAACAATTTAGTTCAACAGAATTAAAAATGTTAATGGAGCAATATTCTCTTAATGTTGTAGTTGTCACAAAAAACATGAATCAATTAAAAAAGTTATTTGTTGATGATAGCTATAATGATGATGTTGGTAAATTATTTTATTATCTACAATATTTAACAATTAATAAAATGTCCGATGCAAGAAGAATTATAAGTTCTTTCTTTAATAACCAATATAGAAATTTTGAGATTTAAATATTAAATTTTTTGATCTCTATAGAATGCAACTTTTTGTAATGCGGGCCCAAATTTTTCTCATGAGCTATTTCAATTAACTTTTTTACCTCAAAGAGATAATTGTTTGTAACTTTCACCATTTCCAAAAGGCAGCATGTTAGAAGGTTTGAAACCATGGGGAATATATAACACTCCATCAAATGGTGAATCTGCAAAACCACTAATACCTATAGTCTCTAATTTATCTGGTAGTATTAAATCCCCTGTAACATTTTTAAGAGAACTAAAAGCCTCTCTCTCAATAATTATAAGTTGTGAATTATCATCAAATTGTAAAGATTTTATTCCAGAATCATAAAATGCCTGTTCTTTAATTATTGTTACAGTTCTTGGAATAATGAGGTCAATTTGTAAAGAAGTTGTTTTTTCAAATGCTGATTTTCCAATAGAGTGAAGTTTACAATCTACTTCAAATACAACATCTGTAATCTTTTCATTTCATCTAAATGCACTATCACCTATTTCAGTAATATATTCACCATCACCATTAATGCTTGGAATGTGAAGGACGCCATCTCATAGATGATATTCTGGCGATGATAGAAAGTCTTTACTGAGTCCATTAATTATTGTTCCTTCAATTGCAAAATAATTAATTTTTTCAAATGGAATACTAATAATGAAAGATATATTCTCAATATTTTCATGTATTTGACTATCTAATATATATTTATCAAATGTTATTTCTATAAAGTATTGATTATCTTTGAATTCAACATTAACAATTTCAAAAACTGTATCAATTGGAAAATTTTCAAATGTAACAAAGTCATTAATCGAAGATAAGAAGTATTTTTGGACTTCTTCCAATGTTCAAGAGGTTTTAACTCCATCTTTGACTTTTAGTTTTGATTGATTATAAACAATTGGATCTGTTGGTACAACTGTTGGTGTTTTATAGGCTTTTTTATGTATAACGGCAAAGACAATTGGTAATGCCACTATTCCACATGTGAAAAGTGAAATAGAAGTTATAATTATAGTTTTTTTAAATTTCATTGTGAAACCTCCAATAAAGTTGGTTTCTTCTTTGATTTATGATGAAGAAACCACAAGTGTATCTCCTAACTTCATTCTACAACTATTTATTTAAAAAGGTAAATATCATTAAATATTTAAAGAAAAGTCTATTATGAAAGAACTACATAATTAATAATGAACAGACTTTTTATAATTATTTATCATGTTGATAAAACATGATAAATCAAAAATCTACCGGTGATATGTGTTTATAGGTAATAATTTATTGGAAATTCATTATCAAATGATTAGCTCCATATATTTTGTTTGAATTATCTCTAACAATTAAAATCTATTTAGTAAAATTTAGTAATCCAATCCATGTTCTATCTTTTTTAAGAATTTAAATATTTTGGATATTGCTGGTCTTTTCTGTTTGATAGTTCTATCAACATTATTTGAATGACTTAAGTTTGACTCTCATACTAAATTATGTTTTTCATGATCTAAATCAACATTGTTTCAAGATTTTTCCAAAACAATATCATATATTTTTTTTATTTTTTTATCAATCAAGAGAGATTTTGAAAAACCTATGATAAGGAAACTTCCAAAACAACTAACAGTTATTATGACAGAAGTAATATTTGGTATTTGTTCAATAGGGAATGGAATAGTTATAGCAAACGCTAATGTTGATGCAAAGAGTAATAAACCTATTGGATCTACTATTAAAGTCACTATTCATCAAATAAGTGCTTGTTTTTTCATTAATTTAATTTCATTTCTTTCCATAATTCCTCATTTCCTTAAGAATATAATATAATATACCACTTTCAAGAAATATAATATTGTAAAAATTAATATTTTTAAAAATGTGAAAATTTGTATTTATATATTTTTTTTGTATAATTTCAATATGAAAAGAAAATATGAAGTATTAATAGCTGTTGTTTCATCAATAGCAATATCATCTGCAGTCATTGTTCCAGTTACTATTGCAATAGTTTCTTCAGTCAAAAAACAAAATAACAAAGAACCAATTATATATCCCGTTAGGCCCGAAAAACTTTTCGTTCCTGTTAGAGATAAAATTGAAGAAGTTTATGAACCGTCAGTTATTGCAGAAACAATAGTTTCAGAAGGCGATTTTGATATAATGAAAACAAATTTCGAAAGAAATTTTGAACTTGCATCATCTGCTGTATTCTCATTATCATCAATTTTCTTAATATTTTTAGGATTAAGAGATGCCAAACAGACTAGTGAAGTAGTTTTTTCACTTAAAGATGATATATTTGAGGTTATGACAGAATTTACATATTCATTTAAATTTCGTTGATTTGATTTAAATGTTGGTTATAGAACTTTTGTAGAAACTAAACTAATTGAAGAATCTAGTTATACTGATGATGGAGAAAAGAGATTTCATCAAAAAATAAGTGATTTTGATTTAGTTGATATAGAAACTAACTATCCTGAAAAAGTTTATTCATATAAACAATTCAATAAAGAAGAACTTGATCAATTTTTAAATTTCTTAAAACAAATTCCACCATCGAAATTATTAAAAAACTTACAGCATAATTAAATTAAAATGTAATCATATTACTTATAAATTAAAATTAAATAATTATATTTAATTATATTTAAAATAAAAGATTGAGGTATGAAATGAATCATCAAAAAATAGAAACACTTCACAAAAAATTAAAACAATATTTTTTAATAATACTTATATCAAATATACTATACATCTTATGTCTTGTATCAATGATTACTTGTGGTGCGCTACTAATCCAAAACCCAAATAGTGATAAAGAAATAATTTACTTTTCTTTCATATTTGCACCACTTATAATTTTGTTTACTAATACATGAATTAGAACTAGACATATTAGTAGAAAAATTACTGATTTACATTTATCTATTATTAATAGTCAATGAAATGATAAAACTCTAGAAAATGATAAACATAATCTTACGAGAAAATCTATTTCTGCATATCTTGGTAATAATCAACATTTAGCTGCACCACCTTCATTTTACAAAATGAACAATTTTTTAAAAACGGCAAAAGAAACTATATAATATATAAAATATAAAAAGTATTCGACTAGATAAGAGGATGAAGTGTCAGCAGAACAAATTAAAAAAATAAATAGTATTAAAACTACATCAATAATAGCAACTATTCTTTTATTCACAATAATTGGGATTATAGCTTCAACTATAATGGCTTTAATTGATTCAATAAGTATTTTAACTACAACTTGAGATGAACCTGAAGTTGAAAAAGATAAAACATTATGAGGAGTTCTTGGAATCACTATATTAGGTCCTATTGCAACTCTAATCTTTTCTATACAAGCACTAAAAGTAGTGGAATCTAAAAACAAAATATTTACTGGAGCATCAACCCAAACTACTCCAAATTCAAAAGTAGACTTAGATCCATCTAAAGCTTTAGAACAAAAATAATTAATTAAATAAAAATGAATATATTTAAAATTACATTGATACAGTTAATGTAATTTTTTAATATAGAATATTAATATTAGTAAATCAACACAAAAGAAAAAAGGTAATTATGATTCAACATAAAGTAAAAATTAATAATATGGAGATGTCATATTATGCTATCGAAAATAAAAGGGCAAAAAACCTTTTTATTTATTTGAATGGTATGAATGGTCAAGTTGACACCATAACTTTCTTTAAACACAAGATATTTGAAGAAAATGTAATTGTCACTTTTGACAATATTGCACATGGTGATAATAAAATTAAACACACTAAGAAATTTAAAAAATATTTAGATTTTACAGTAAAAATGATTAAAGCTATTAAAACAAATCCGGCTTATCAAGGGATGAAAATTATAATTATGGGAGAATCTTTTGGAGCTAGTCAAACAATTGCATTGAGTCAATTTTATCCAGAACTTGCTGATCTTTTCTTTTGTTGAAATGCACCAACTAAATCTGTGCTTTCTTCTAGAATAAAATTCAAAGATGCTTTTAATTATATTCTTACATCATTTTTCAATATTGAGACATATACAATGATGGGGTTAGATGAAACCATGACATCAAATCAAGAGATATTAGCAATTAGAAAAGAACGTGGTTTATTTGTTAAGACTAGTAATAAATTAATAGTGGCAGCGCTTTCTACTATCAAACCGAATAGAAAATTATTTGATAGTAAATCATTACCAAAAAAATTAGTTTATATCCAATCGAAAGAAGATATCATGTGCGATTTTAATTTGGAATTTGACCAGCATAAAAATGTTCATATCCTAAATAAAGGCAAACATGTCTTATCCTTTGAACCAGAAGCAAAAGAAATGTTTGTTATCTTAGAAAAAGAGATTTTAAAATAGTATTTTTAATTTCGTATAATTATTAATATGAAAATAGAAAAGAGATAACTATGTATACTTTCAAATTAGAACCGCGATATTACTTCGGAAGAGGATCATTAAATATTCTGACTGATGAATTAAAAGAATCAAATTATAAAAATATATTACTACTTTATGGTGGTGGATCAATTAAAAGAAATGGTGTTTACGACTCTATTAAAAAACAGGTAGACTCATTATCATTAAATTTATTCGAATTTGATGGAATTGAGCCAAATCCTAGACATACAACAATTTTTAAAGCTGCAAAATATTGTAGCGATAATAAAATTGATTTAATTATTGCAGCTGGTGGTGGAAGTGTTATTGATGCTTCAAAAGTTATTGCAACATTAGCGAACAACCAACAAATAACAGATTGTTGAGACTATATACTTAAAAAATCAATTCCGACTAATAATCCAATTGATATATTTTCAGTGATTACACTTGCTGGAACAGCTAGTGAGAATAATGGCGGAAGTGTTGTTACCAATCTTGAGACCCAAGAAAAGAAAGGTTCATTTAACCCATTGGCAATCCCTAAAGTTGTTTTTGAAGATGCAACATATACACTTACTCTAAGTCACTGACAATCATGTTCAGGAATTTTCGATTGTGTAAGTCACTTATTGGAACAATACTATGACAAAGAAGCTTTCATGTGATCACAAGAAATGATTATTGCTAATTTAAAAACCATTTTAAAAGCAAGTAAACAGTTTTTAAAAAACCCGAATGATATGGTTGCTAGAGACAATATATTATGAACAACATCCATGTCATTAAACGGAATGACAGGTTTTCATGGAACTGGTGGTGATTGAAATGTTCACGGACTTGAACATGCTTTGAGTGCAAAGTGAGATGTTACCCATGGTGCAGGATTAGCATTAATCACTCCTACATATATCGAATATAGATGTGAACAAGATAATTGATTTAAAGAATATACAATTAATTTGGCAAAAGAACTTTTTGCAGTTGATACTGTTGAAGAATTTAATCAACATTTAATTCAATTTATTAAAGACTTAGAACTACCATTGAAATATACAGATTTCGAAGAAATCAAAGAAGTAACTAATGATGATCTAAAATATCTAGCTTCCCATACATTTAAATTTGGTCCAAATTTAAGAGAAGAACAATTTTTAGAAATCCTTATGAGAATTAAAAAATAATGACTATCAACAAACCTGTTATATTTCAAATAAATACAAATAAAAGACTAATTGAGCAAACATTTTTCAATATTTCTTCTACTAAAGAATCATTTGAATCACTTGAATTAATTATGAATTATATCAAAAATAATTTAGAAGAATTCAATAGTGACTATGATGAAATATCATATGCTACAAAATTAATAAATCTATTAAAGTCAAATAAAAACAATCTTAAAATAATTAATGAGAATTTTGAATTTGATGATGAAGATGGTATCTTGGATGAAGAAATTTCACAATTAAATGAAACATCTTCATATAAAATAATTATCAATCTTTATGAAAAAAGAATTATCTTTGGAGTAATGAGTGTTTATTTTGATATTGAAGAATTATTGGAGTCAAAAAATATTGATTCAAATAAACTTGAACAGTTTGAAAAAACAATTATAAAAGGCAATATTAACCATATGTGTGATTCTATTATCGATTTCAATAACTTTGATAAATTTAAGAATATTATTACAGATCTTAACAATGATAAAATTGTTGAGATTGGTTCTATATACTATGAAAGTGTGAAATAGTTAAATGAAAAAATATGAATGAAGAGTATTAGATAAAAACTTATATTTACCAAAACAAAAGCCTTATCATTTAAATATTCCAAAGATGAAGTATTTCACAATCGAAGGGCAAGGTAATCCTAATAATGAAAATTTTTCAAAAAATATTGAAGCACTTTACTCTATGTCTTATGCTATTAGAATGCTTAATAAAGCTAAAGACACTCCGAGTGACTACTATGAATATACAGTTTTCCCTTTAGAAGGATTATGAGACCTCACAGAAGAAGGCAAAAAATTAGATTGCTTAAATAAAGATGAGTTAGTTTATAAATTGATGATTAGACAACCAGATTTTTTAAACGATAAATTATTTGATGACATAAGATCTAAAGTTTTCAACAAAAAACAGAACCCGTTAATTCTTAGTGTTAATTTCGAAGAAATTGAAGAAGGTAATTGTGTTCAAATGATGCATATTGGTTCATATGATGATGAACCAAAAACATTTAAAATGATGAATGAATTTATAGAATCTAAAAACTTATCTAAAACAGATTTAAGACATAAAGAAATTTACATATCAGACTTTAGAAAAACACCACCTGAAAAATTGAAAACAGTTTTAAGATATTATGTTAAATAAACACTATCTATATATTTGTGTATAATAAAGTTATGAAATTTAGATTATTAAAAGAAAATATTTTGAATTATACATGTTGCTGCTGTTTATATAAATAAATAATAGCTAATTTTTTATACATAAAATTGCATCATTGATTAATGTTGCGAACATATAAATTAGTTTATAAATCATCTTTATAGATGGTATTTTATCTAACTTTCAAAAAAATTAAAGGATATTTATGGAATTTTTAAAACAATTTCTCGGAGCAAGCGAAACTCCAAGTCAAGTATTTTTAGGTTTATCATTAGGAATTATTGCGTTACTTATAGTAATTAGAATATTTACCCATAAATCTAAAAATGACAAACTAAAGGAAAAGAGTTGGAATATAACTCTATACTCTGGAATTATATTGTCTATCATAATGGGATTAACATTTGCTGGCCTCAATGGATTTGATGGTTTAAGTAATGATGGAAATGATATTATTTTATATGATTGAAAGTATGAAATTTACAAAATAACACAAGTTTATGCAAACATTTTCTTAAGTTCTATATTTTTTGTTATTGCACCATTAATTTTCTTTCTCATGTCTAGTAATGTAATTAATTCTAAAGGGAAGGGATTGAGCAGATCTGTTTTATATTTTACATTAGGAGTGCTATTTGCAGGAATTATAGCTATTTTATTTGCCCAACTTTTTAGAGTTGTCCCAAATTATGATTCATCTACCACAAAGTTAACAGATCCAGAAACATATAATAGTATATTTTATACAATAGTAAGCTTTATCCCTAGAAATGTATTAGCATCAAATGCCTATAGTTATTCAATCATCGGAATACTAATAGGTGCCTTGGTAATTGGATTTGCTATTAGTTTGGTAATGAAAGATGAACCAAATGCAAAAGAAATGAAAACAGCAGTTAACTTTTTAAAAGCTGGTAAAAAAGTATTTATAAAAATTACTGAGATGGTATTAGAGTTATTGCCAATAGGAGTATTCGGATTATTAACAAGAGCTTTATTTTTCAATAGCTTGTCTTCTATTGTTAATATCGCTTGATTCTTCTTATTTTTAATAATCAGTATTTTAATAGTGATGACTATTCAAACATTAATAATTTGAAGAACCTTAAAAATTAATCCAATTGAATATTTTAAAAAAACTTGAAAAGTTCTATTAGTGGCTTTCACAACACAATCTTCAAATGCAACATTACCATTAACAGAAAAAATGCTTAAAAATGATTTTGAAGTAAGTGAATCGATCGCTTCAGCAACCCCAGCACTAGGAACAACAATTGGAATGGTTGCTTGTGGTTCTATTTACCCAGCATTAGCAACTAGTTTCATAGGATATTTTGGCGGCTTAGAAGGTACTGGATTGAGTTTTGATTCACCAATATTTTGAATTATGTTGATCATTTCAGTAGTTTTTGCTTCTTTTGGATTAGCAGGAACTCCAGGAGTGGCATCTGTGTCTACAATAACAGTAATGGATGCAGTTGGAGTTAATTATGCTTCAGGATTAGGTGCCAATGCTTTTGGAACACTATTGGGGTTTGATCCGATAATAGATATGTTTAGAACTATGGCTAATGTTAATGGAAGTATTTTTGTTTCATTGATGACACATCATAATTCCATTAAAACAGAAAAGATAAATCCAAATAAAATATAAATAGAATCATATGAATGTTCATTTATGTTTGACTATATAAGATAAATATTTATCTAAATTAATAATCTCTTGGATATAAAATATATTGATTATTTGCACTAAATCATTAATAAATTAATTAACTTGTTTTGCATTTAGTGCTTGCTTTTTTTTTTTTTTTTTTTTGTATGCTTTTATTAGAATTAAGTAAAAGTAGGAAATAAAATGGCAAAACCAAAAACATATTCATCAGGTCTACCAAGTAGCAAAGA
>JBOFSS010000011.1:0-3755 GCA_051651665.1 Mycoplasma sp. | reverse complement strand
GTAAAAATCAAAATATGAAACAAAATATTCTACATGATTTTCGGGAAATAAAGCTTTTAGTTCTTGATACAATTGTCCAGCGAGAGTTTTGTTATGAGCCATAACTAACGTTTTTCTTTGAGATTTCTGAATGATATTTGCAATGGTAAAAGTTTTGCCAGTACCTGTAGCTCCTAGCAATACTTGAGCTTTTTTTATTTTTAAATTTTCCAAGAGTTCTTTTATGGCTTTTGGTTGATCACCATTAGGTGTTTTGTCAGAAATTAGTTTAAACATTTAGACCTCATGTTTCTACTAAAATTATATATATTTTAAAAGTTTTTAATTAAAGTTTTTATTTTGGTTTTTCTGTTGGTGATTCAGATTCAATTTTATCAATTGATGGTTTTATCTTTTGATTATTTTGATTGTTTTGATGTTGTTTATTCTTATTTGCAAATTTTGAATTTTCTGTAGGTCAAGTTCTATATTTAGAGAAAGTTTTTCTAGGCGTATTAACCATAATTTTAAGTTCTCTTCTTAAAAATGCTATATTTTGTTCTGCTACTGGAATTTTTCTTTTCGGTTTAGAAATATTTTGTTTATTTTTAGTTGCTGTTACAGTTGGTGCTGGAACCAAATTTTTCGAGACAGTTTTTTCTGTTTGAGATTTTGCAGTTAAATTCTTAAGCTCTTCAACTATCTTTGCAATATTTTCTTCAGTCGAAAGTTTCTTTTCATTCTCAATGTCTAAGAAAGAAGAAGGCTGTGTTTTTTCTAAAGGTTCTTTAATAGCATCCAATTCGTCAATAGTTGGATTAATTGAATTAGCAATTTGTTCAACAACTGACATAATATTTTTATTTGTTGATAATAACTCTTTATCTTCAGAGTTTGCATTTTGGATTTCATGTTGTTCTTTTATTGGTTCTTCGACTTCTGTTATAGTTGTGAAATTTTGTTCAGGTTGAATTGTATCATTATTAGAAGGCTTTTTGATTGGAGAAGATAATCTTAAATCATTGATTGAATTAATAGTTGTGATTGGCGTATCAACAAAATCCTTATTGATATTTTTATCATCAATAAATGATAATTCATAAGCATCGGCAAAGTTGGCATTTTTATTATATGAAACAATAGATTTGATTGTTTCTTCAGCTATTGTTATTGTGATGTTATAAAATAATCTATCTGAATCTTCAATATAAATATTCAGTGGAGCTTTTTGTTCATAACTTCGTAATGCAACACCATCTCTTAGTTTGCTAATCTTATCTAAGAAGTGAGTTCAATTTGTATCCATAGATGAAATCAACATTTTTCTTCAGACAACATTTGTAGATTCTTCATCATTTTCCAAAAATTTTTGATTAATAATCTCAGTGATTTCAGCAGTTACTATTTTAAAGATATCTTTATTATGAAGGTTTTGAATTGCATTTTTATCAATTTGTAAATCAATGTTTATTTTATTTTTGATGTCTTCAAAAAGACTATCAATATGTACCATACTTGTATTTTCTTCATCATGGTTAATGATAATTAAAACATCAACAATTTTGGGAATCATTTTGTTAATTATAGAATGGATGTCATCACTCATTAAAATTGAGTTACGTTGCTTATAAAACAATTCTCTTTGTTCAGTTAAAACATAATCATAATCAATTAGATTTTTTCTAATATCATAATTTTGATTTTCAACTCTTCTTTGAGTTTTATCTAATAATCTTGAGAAAAACTTTAAATCAATTACATCTTCACCCATTTTATATTGAGCTTTATCGAATCTATCAGATGCAAAACGTTTAAACAAAGAATCTTGTAGTGAAATAAAGAATCTTGATTCACCAATATCACCTTGCCTTCCTGAACGACCACGTAATTGGTTATCAATTCTTCTAGATTCATTTCTTTCTGTACCTAAAACAAATAATCCGCCAAGTTCTTTAACACCTTCGCCTAATTTAATATCAGTACCACGACCAGCCATATTAGTGGCAATTGTTACTGCACCTTTTTGACCTGCTTCTTTGATTATATTAGCCTCTAATGAGTGATTTTTAGCATTCAATATTTTATGAGGTATTTTAACATGATCTAAAAGTCTATGAATAAGTTCTGAATCTTCAACTGAAACAGTACCAACTAATATAGGTTGCCCACGTTCATGTCTTCTTTTAATATCAGCTACTACATATTTTCATTTAAGTTGTTTGCTACCGAAAACATAATCAGGATAATCTATTCTTGCTAACTCTTTATTTGTTGGAATTTCTACAACAACCATATTATAAATATCTAAGAATTCTTGTTTCTCAGTCATAGCAGTACCTGAAAGACCAGCTAATTTTTTATATAATCTAAAAAATGATTGATATGTAATTGTTGCTAATGTAACATTTTCAGGATCAATTTCTACTCGTTCTTTCGCTTGGATGGCTTGGTGCAAACCAGCAGCATACATTCTACCTTCCATAACACGTCCAGTAAATGAATCGACTAGTGCAATTTCATTCTTGTTTTCTTTTGAATTATATTTGATGATATATTCTTTACCTAAAAGCATTACAAAGTGAGCTCTTAATGCATTCATTAATTTATGAACAGTTTCACTATTTTCAATATCGTAAAGATTTTTAATTTTGAAAAATTTTTCAGCTTTTTCAACACCATTATCATTTAAGTTAATTGCTTGAGATTCCATGTCGACTACATAGTCATCTGGAGTTAAAGTTTTAACAAAGTCATCTACTTCAATATATTGTGAAATATCTTCTGTTGGATTACCAGCAATAATTAAAGGGGTTCTTGCTTCATCGACAAGAATTGAGTCAGCTTCATCAACGATTGCAAAATTCAATTCCCTTTGCATTTTATCAGAATAATCGTTAATCATGTTATCTCTAAGATAATCAAATCCTAATTCAGAGTTAGAAATATATGTGATGTCACAAGCATACATTCTCTTTTTATCAACTGGCGACATTTCAGAAGTCACATATCCAACTGTGATGCCTAATTCACCTAAAGCTTTTTGTGAGAATTCCATATCTCTTTTTACAAGGTATTCATTAACCGTTACAATATGCACACCTTTTTTAGAAAGTGCATTTACATATGAAACAAGTAATAATGTTAATGTTTTACCTTCACCAGTTTTCATTTCCGAGAAATCACCGAAGTGAGCAACAATTGCACCAATTAATTGAACACGATAAGCCTTTAAGCCATATACTCTAAAAATCATTTCTCTAGCTATTGCTAAACCATCGATTAAAAAATTATCTAACAATGCACCATCAGCTATTTGAGACATCATATCATAGGATATTCGTTTTAATTGAAGGTCTGATTTGCTTGCATAAAATTCTTCTTTTGTAAGCACAAAATCCGCAATTTCAGTTGCTTTATCCAATACACGGACTGAAGGTGAAATACGTTTTATTGATTTTGTAATCTTTTTTGCTAAATCTGGAGTCTGTAACATAATATTATATAATTATACATTATACATTATTGTTCTTCCATTCTTTCAATATATCCGTCTTTAAAATATACAACTTTAGTGGCTAATGAGGCAATTTCAGGGTTATGAGTAACCAAAATAATAGTTATATTATATTTTTTGTTCATTTCACTAAAAGCATTTAAGATAGTATCACTCATGGAATTATCAACTGCTCCAGTTGGTTCATCAGCGAAAATTATTTTTGGTTTCTTTGCAAAAACCCTAGCAATTGAAACACGTTGTTGTTGACCACCAGATAACT
>JBOFSS010000010.1:0-3146 GCA_051651665.1 Mycoplasma sp. | reverse complement strand
AAGCTTGCTCCTGTGCAGATAGTTTTAAATCATTTTCATCAAATCCTATAGGATAGGAATAATCAGGAATTGATTTAATATAAGATTTTATGAATTTTTTAAATTCAGCTCTTAAACCTATTTCAATATCTTTTGTAATTTCTTTTTTCTTAGTTAACATTTGACAAGTTTTAGTTGTTGCTAAGCTGAATAGTATTTTTTCTTTAAAATCAGATATTTTGTTCAAAGGAACGAAATCTATAAATCTTTCTTTGATGGCAAATAAATATAATGTTTCATCAATTTGATTAATTGGATGCGATTGTTTTTGTTTAATCATTGCAAGAATTCTTTCACCATGATGTAAAGCAATTTTTGTATCATTATCAATATCACTACCAAATTGACTGAATGCTTGCAGTTCGAAATAACTAGCTAATTCTAATTTTAAAGAACTAGCGGCTTGTTTCATACATTTTATTTGTGCAGAAGAACCAACTCTACTAACACTTAAACCAGGATCGATTGCTGGTCTTTGACCTGAGTTAAATAAATCAGATTGCATAAATAATTGTCCATCTGTAATTGAAATAACATTTGTAGGGATATATGCCGAAATATCTCCAGCTTGTGTTTCAATAATTGGTAAAGCAGTAATTGAACCACCACCATTATCAGAATTAACACGACAAGCTCTTTCTAATAATCTACTGTGTAAATAAAATACATCACCAGGGTAAGCTTCTCTACCAGGTGGTCTTTTAAGTAATAAAGACAATGTTCTATACGCTACTGCGTGTTTGGATAAATCATCATAAATAATTAAAACATCTTTACCTTTACTCATTCAATATTCAGCAATTGTTATTCCAGTGAATGGTGCTAAATAATTTAAAGCAGGTAAATCATCTGCTGGCGAACAAATAATTGATGTGTATTTTAATGCATCATGCTCTTCAAGTGTTCTAACAACGTTAGAAACAGAAGAGGCTTTTTGACCTATAGCAACATAAACACAATAAACATCTTTTCCATTTTGATTAATTATTGCATCGATAGCAATTGTTGTTTTACCAGTTTGTCTATCACCAATAATTAATTCTCTTTGACCTTTACCAATTGGAAACATTGAGTCAATTGTAAGTATGCCAGTTTCAAGTGGTTGATCTACTGATTTTCTAGTCATTACTCCAGGGGCAATTTTTTCTAATTCAGATTCTTCTGTTGATTTAATAGGACCCAACCCATCAATAGGATTTCCTAGTGCATCAATAATTCTGCCTAAGTAACCATCACCAACTTTAATATGAGAAACTTTATTAGTACGTTTAACCATACTATTTTCTCTTATGTTTTCGTATTCACCCATACATATGATTGCAACTGAGTCTTCTTCTAAATTTAATACTAATCCTTCAGTTCCATTTTCAAATTCAACAACTTCATTAAGCATTACATTATTTAAACCGTTAGCAATTACAATTCCATCACCAACACTTAAAACTTTTCCATCTTCCGCTGTTATGATTTGATTTGAGTATTTCTTAATATTTTCTTTGATAATTGATGCAAATTTTTCATGTGCCATCTTATTTACCTCTTTTCATGTTTTGTTTAATAGTATTTAATTTTGTTGATATAGAATTATCTAACAATTTAGAGTCATATTGGACTCTAATTCCGCCAATTAAGTTAGGGTCAATTATAGTTGTGGCAACAGTTTCTTTTAGAGTTTTTTCTGATATTTTTTGTGAAATAATATTTATAGTTTCATCATCAATTTCAAATGGAGTGAATATTTTGATATTTAAAACATTTAATTCATTTTCTAGAAATTTAAGAGATTTAACAATTATTGATAATATAAGGATAGTTTTTCTTTGATCTATTAAATAATATAAAAAATTCAATAAATCAATATCTAAGTATTCACCATAAATATTTTTTATTACATCTTTCTTAATTTCACATTGACATGTTGAATTAGTAAATAATTGATAAAAGTTATTATGCTGAAAAAAGTTCTTTTGAATAACTAAAATTTGTTTATGAAATAATTGGATAGAATTTTTTTCAACTGCAATTTCGTAAATTGCTCTTGCATATTCATTTGCATTACTTTGAAAATGCATATTATTGTGCCTTTTCTAATTGTTCAATAAATTCTTTTACTAATTTATCGTTCTCTGATTTATCGATTTTTTGTTTTGATATTTCTATTACAGCAGAAAAAGCAATATCTAATATTTCTTGATTAACATTTTCTTTTAATTTTCTTTTTTCAATTTCTATTTCTTGCTTTGCATTTTTAAGTAAAATGTGTGCTTGTTTTTCAGCATTACTTTTAATTTCATCTTGGATTGAATTTGCCTTTTGATTTGCTTGAATTAACATTGTTTTAATATCGTTTTGTGCAGAAGAATAATCTTTTTGAATTTTTTCTTTTTCTAAAATGATATTTTTCTTATTTTCATCAATAAAATTAAGTTCCTGTTCAACAAATTTTTTACGTGCATCCATTTTTTTATTAAATGGTTCTCAAATCATTCAAATTGATACAGAAAACAATATAACAGTAGATAATAAAGTAGCTATAAAAACTCAAATGTTAGGAAAAATCAAGTTGATTATTGTAAAAGAATCAATTCCTTCTATTGGATTACCAGAACAACTTGTGATAATTGGTAATGTGAAAAGACAAATTGTAATTAATAATATTGAAAAAAATAATATTTTTTTAAATTTCATATTTACCTATAATTCTTATTTAGCAATAAATAGTAATAAAATACTTACAATTAAAGCATAAATAGCAGCTGATTCAGCAATTGCCATTCCAATAATTGTAGTTGACATAATTTTACTACTCATTTCAGGGTTTCTAGCAACAGCTAAGGCAGCACAACCAGCAGCATAACCTTGACCAGCACCAACTCCACTAGCACCAACCATAGCAATTCCTGCTCCAATGTATGCACCTAATTGATTTGAAATGTTGATCGTACTTTCTGTTTCAGATGCAATTGTAGCAACTGAATCAAGCATTTCTTGTGCTTGTTGAGCACATTCTATAATGTATGTAATATCCATTTTTTTACTCCTCTAAAATTTCTTTTTTATTAATTTTTGCATTTTTTTCTTGAATATCTAAACCTTTTAAAATGGGT
>JBOFSS010000009.1:0-6970 GCA_051651665.1 Mycoplasma sp. | reverse complement strand
AAAGCATCTATAACATAATTTTGTTTTATCTGCATCAAATTTAGGTACATATCCAGCTTGTGTCGGGTCATCGTTCATATATGCTCCGCAACCTTTACATTTAATATTATATGATGTCATATTTTTCCTCTAACTTATTCTTTTTGTTTTCATTGATCAAATTTGAATGTGAAATATATTTATATACTAATTTATCAAGTATTGCAATGATTATATTTTGAAAATTATTTTGTACACTATCAACTAACGGAAGAACTAATATTGACTTAAATTGTAGCCTGTTTGCCATAATTACATCTGTAATAAATTGATCTCCAATTACTAATACATCTTCATGCATGATATTATATTTCTTTATAATTTTTTTAACTTTGTAAATAAATGGTTTTTTTGTATTATAAATAAAATCAAAAACATTTATATGATCACAAAATTTTTCTACTCTTTTCTTTGAGTTATTACTAACTATGATGACTTTTATACCTTCATCATTTAATGAATTTAAAAAATCCATACATAAACTATTCGGGAGTTTTGTAAAGTGAGGAACTAATGTATTATCTAAATCACATAAAACATATTTAATTCCAGATCTTCTAATACTATGAACATTAATATCAGCAATAGACTTTTGAAATAAATTTGGTCTTAAATAATTTAAATAACTAAATTTTGATTTCATTAAAATAATGATCCTTGTACAGTTGGTTTAGTGTCATTATTTTCTTCTTCAGAATCATTTTTAGATTCATCATCTGAATTTAAAGACTTTGTATGTGTAATTGAATCAATACTATTTGATATTCAATTATCTCTATGGGAGATTACTACATTACCTTTTTTAAGATCAACAAACCTAGTTTCAAGATCGGTCAATGGGATATCAGATACAACCAATGTTTCAATTTGGTTATCTTCTTTAAGAATATTAATAGTATCTCTAGAATTTATTACATATGCGTTTTTGAGAATGAATGGATCTGATTTTACTTGAAGCATTACCATTCTTCCAATATTAGCACGTTTAGTTAAATTGATATCTTTGAAATGTATCCTTTTAAAACCTCTGTTAGCAGTAATTAAAATTTGATGTTTTAATGGATTATTAGAAAATAAACAAGAAACTATATTATCACCAGGAACTAATTTTTGAGCGATAACACCAGCTCCAGATCTTCCAATAACAGGAATTTCATCTGCCATAAATCTTAAAGCCATTCCATTTTTTGTAATACAAACTACTTCACCAGTTGTATTTTTATCAATCACTTGAGCAGCTACAACTTTATCGCCATCATTTAAATTGATGATGGAGGATGATTTTGGATTTTTAGAGAATGTTAGATTTTCTAATTCTATTCTTTTAATTTTTCCATGTTCTGTACAAATTAATAGAACACCATTTGAAGCTAGTAAGCCCGATGTTTGAAAGGCAGATATTATTTTAACATCACTATCTAAAGCAATTAAATTATTAATATGTTCTGCTGCATCTTTATACTTAGTACTCTTAATTTTATGACAAGGTATAGAAATATATTGACCATTAGAAGTGATGACAACAACTTGATTCAAAGTGTTTGATTCGAAAATATCTAATAGCATATCTCCTGATTTTAAAATAAAATCTCCATATTTACTAGACTCTATAGATCTTGTTGTTGTGGTTTTTAAATATCCATCTCGTGTGATCATTACCACAACATCTTTTGATTCTTGTAATTCTGATTCGTTTATAATAATTTTTTCAATTTCACCTGTAATAGTAGATTTTCTTGGGACATTAAATTCTGTTTTATAACCTCTCAATATTTTTTTAAGAGCATTCTTTTGTAATTCCTCACTATTTAAAATAGTGTTTATTTCATTAATTGAAATAGTTAATTCTTCAGCTTCTTTTTTAATACTTAAAACATCTGTTGATGAAAGTCTGTATAATCTCAAACTAACAATGGCTTCAGCTTGGACTTCTGTGAATTGAAAACGACTAATTAAATTTTTCTTTGCATCATCTTTTGAAGTTGACTTTCTAATTAAATGAATTACATCATCTAAAATACTAATTGCTTTGATTAAACCTTTAAGAACTTCTAATCTTTTCATTGCTTTGGTTAAATCAAAATTAAGTGTCTTAACCAAGATGTCAATTGCATGATTGATATATGCATTAAGTGTTTCATGCATAGGGAGTAAAACTGGTTTACGATTGTGGATGGCAATAAAATTAATTGCATAAGTCACTTGTAGTGATGTGTTCTTATATAAAAAATTTTTAATTGTTTCTAATGATTTATCAGCTTCAATATCTAATACAATCGAAATACCTTGCATATCTGATTCATCACGAACTTCAATAATTCCATTGATTTTTTCGTTGTAAACTAAATCATCAATTGATTTTATAATATTGGATTTATTTGTTTCATAAGGAATTGATTTAATAATAAGTTGTTTTATTTTTTTAGAATGATCTAATTCTTCAAATTCAGCTTTAATCGTAAATTTTCCACGACCTGTTTCATAAGCCTCTTTAATTCCACTAACACCATTAATAATTCCAGCAGTTGGAAAATCAGGACCAGGCATGATTTTTAGTAAAGTATCAACACTACAATTAGGATTATCTAATTTATGAATAATAGCATCAAAAACTTCAACTGGATTGAATGGTGGAATATTAGTTGCATACCCAGCAGCAATCCCTGTAGCTCCATTAATTAATAAACTAGGGATTAATGATGGGAGGTATGATGGTTCCTTTTCAGAATCGTCAAAGTTTGGAATAAATTCTACTGTTTTCTTATGAATGTTTTCTAACATATATTCAGCTATTTTAGAAAGACGACACTCAGTATATCTCATAGCAGCAGGTCCGTCACCATCAATCGAACCTTTATTACCATGCATATCAATCATTGGAATGTTATTTTTTCATTCTTGACTCATTCTTACCATAGCTTCATAAATTGATGAATCACCATGAGGGTGATATTTACCAATTACTTCACCAACAGAACGAGCAGATTTTTTATATGCTTTATCATGAGTTATGCCCAAATCGTACATTGCATATAAAATTCTTCTTTGAACTGGTTTCATTCCGTCACGTACATCAGGAAGAGCTCTGTCTTGGATAATATATTTAGCATATTTACCAAAACTAGAACTTAGGATTTCTTCTATTGGTCGAAGTCAGATATTTTCTTTTGCCATTATTAATTATCTCCTTCAAAGTTAAAATCAATATTATTAGATATTCATTCTTTTCGCAATTGAGCATTATCGCCCATAAGAATAGTCAATTGTCTTTCAGCAACAATTAAATCTTCAATAGTAACTTGAATTAAAGTTCTAGTTTTAGGATCCATTGTTGTCTCTCATAATTGATCAGCATTCATTTCACCTAACCCTTTATATCTTTGAATTTCGGATTGAGGGTTTTTAGATCTTAATTCATCTAAATCAGTATCATCTCATGCATAGAAAGATTCTTTAGTTCTTTTATTAGTTAATTTATATAAAGGTGGAAGCGCAATATAAACATGACCATGTTCAACCAATGGTTTCATATAACGATAGAACATAGTTAACAAAAGAATTTGGATGTGAGCACCATCGGTATCAGCATCAGTCATTATAATAACTTTGTTATATTTTAGTTTTGTAATATCAAAACTCTTAAGCACACCAGCGCCTAAACATGTAATTATTGTTCCTATTTCTTCATTTTTTAAAACATCAAGAACATTTGCTTTTTCAACATTAATAACTTTACCTTTTAGTGGTAAGATGGCTTGTGTTTTTTTATCTCTACCTAATTTTGCAGACCCACCTGCAGAATCCCCTTCGACTAGAAATAATTCTCTAACTTTAACATCTTTAGATTGTGCTGGAGTTAGTTTTCCACTTAAAATTCTCTCAGCACCAGAACCTTTTTGTTTTTTAGTGTTTTCTCTAACTTTTCTAGCAGCCATTCTAGCATCTCTTGTAAGCATAGATTGTTTGATGATTTTTTCACCTTCTTTTCTATTCTCTTCAAATCAATAACTAATTTGTTCAACAGAAATTTTACGTGTAGCATCTTTAGCTTCAACAGTGAATAACTTGTTTTTAGTTTGACCTTCATAACTAATTAGTCTTTCTGGTACTTTAACTGAAATAATTGCTCCAATACCTTCTCTTACATCACTACCCTCAAGGTTTTTATCTTTAGGTTTAATGATTCCTCATTTTCTACCGTATTCATTAATAACTTCTGTAAGAGCCATTTTAAAACCCGTTTCATGAGCTCCACCTTCAATGGTTTTGATTGAGTTAGCAAAAGAAACAATAGTTTCATTCATATCATTACAATATTGAAATGCAACTTCTACTTCTATATCGTTATTTTTACCTTGAATTTGACATATAGGTGTGTAATTTGATCTAGCTTCATTTAAGAAAGCAACAAAATCACCTAAACCTTGTGAAGTTTTAAATTCAACAGTTTCCTTATTGATCTCATCAATGAAAATAATTCTTAAATTTTTAAATAAGAATGAACTTTCTCTTAATCTTTCTTTTATGATAGAAGGATTAAATTCAGTTGTAGTTTTGAATATTGAAGGATCTGGTTTGAAATGAATCATTGTCCCAGTCTTTCTAGTATCTCCAATAATGGTTAAAGGTTTTTCAACTGTTGAACCACCGTCTTTGAATTTACATTCATAAACTTTCCCATTAGTTGCAACAGTACAAATAAGTCATGAACTCAAAGCATTTACAACAGATGCACCAACACCATGTAATCCACCTGCAGTTGCATAGGCGTTGCCATCAAACTTACCACCTGCATGTAATACAGTCAAAACTGTCTCAACAGTTGAAATACCTGTATCTTTATTGATATCTGTAGGAATACCTCTTGCATTATCTCTAATCATTATTGAATGATCTTTTTTGAGAGTTACTTCAATTGTGTCTCCATGACCAGCTAAATGTTCATCAATACTATTATCAAATATCTCTCAAATTAGATGATGTAATCCTCTTGAATCAGTTGATCCAATATACATTCCCGGTCTTTTCCTAACAGGTTCCAAACCTTTTAAGACTTTTATATTATCGCCTGTATAACTCATTTTACCCCCATTGGTGTATTATCTATATTTTATATGAAAAATAACCCTTATGGGTTATTTTTTATATAGTTTAATTAAATAATACTATTTGCCAACTCTAATAGATTTGCTTGCGCCTTTATTAATGTTTGTTTTATTAACATGGAAAGTTGTTGGCTTAACTGCTTTAGTTTCTTCTTGAATAGGTTCAGCTTTAACTTCAACTGCAACTTCTTCATTTGTTTCAACTACATCGTCTTTTCTTTCGAATTCACGTTGTTTAGCAATCATTTCGTCTACTTTTTTGTTGTAATTGAAAATCATTTCGTTCATTCTCATCATATGTTCGAACTTCATTTCTTGTTCACGCATTTTTCTCATTAACTTTGCTTCTTCACGAGCATGAGCTAATCTTTCTTCTCTTTCAATTTCCTCTTCTTCATCATATTCAGATTTAGGAGTTTTTGAAAAGAATGATCAAGGGTTTGCACGTTGCTGAGGAGCCATTTCTTGTTCTCCTTCAACTGCTTCAACTTCTTTTTGAGTTTTTTTAACTTGAACAACTTCTTCTTCAGGTTCTTCGTCTACATATTTAATTACTTTTTTAGGATTTTTCACATAAACAATTTCTTCTTCAGGTTCTTCTTCCACATATTTAATTACTTTTTTAGGTTTTTTAACATGAATAATTTCTTGTTCAGGTTCAATTTCTTGTTCATCATCATAATGTTCTTCATTATTACGATTCTTTCTAAATAATCTATCAAAGAATGAAGGTTTTTGTTCTTCAACATATCCTTCTTCATCATCAAACCCTTCAGCTGCTACGTCTTCTTTTCTTTTCATTCCTTTTAAATTAGGAGTTTGAGAATATGGAGCTACTTCGTTTAATTCATTACTTAATTCTTTAAGTTCTTTAGATCTTGGTTCAATTTGATTGAAATCTTCTTTTCTTCTTGAGTCATAATCTCTACTTACAATACTTGGGTATGCTGTCGAATCAAAGTTATGAACTAATAATTCTAAATTATCTATTTCCACTTGAATACGGTTAACAAAAGGAATTGTTGAATCATCTAACAATTCTTGTAATTTTGTTAATGAATTAACACGAGATTTATAATCAGAAATCTCTTGTGTTAACTGAAGTGAAGCTTCATAATTTTCAGCAACTAAATTGTATTCATATTCTAAATTTAATTGTTTAGAAGAAATTTCTTCTTCTGTAGCATTGTTAAATTTATTTCTTATAATTTCTTGTATTCTATTAATTTTTTCATTAACATCTTCAAGACGTAATGAACAAGCATTAGCGTTTTGAGTGATAATTTTAACTTCAGTAGCAATTTGATTTGATAATTGATTATAAGAATTCATAGCATCTGTTTTTGAAGATTTTAAATAATCTAATGCTTGTTGTAAATAAGGTTTAACTAAAATTTGATTTAGTTGTAAAGATAATTGAGCAACTTGTTCTTCAATATTAGCTGTAATTTGATTTTCAACAGCTGAAACATGTCCAGCATTCTGTAAAGAACCTGTAGTTTGTGTGTACATTTGTTGAGTATGTGGTGTTGTTGTTGGTATTGTATTACCAATCGGTTTTGCGTTAAATGGCATGTCTATCTCCTAAAAATAATTCTATAATCATAACTAATTATATTATGAAAACCAATTATTTTCAACTATATGTTAAATTTTAGTGGTTTTATATACTATTATTTTTTGAAATCCATTTCGATTTCTAATAATCTATTATATTTCGCTAATCTTTCAGAACGACTGAATGAACCTGTTTTAATAAATTCTGCGTTAGTTGCAACTGCTAAGTCAGCAATTGTAGTATCTTCAGTTTCACCTGATCTGTGACT
>JBOFSS010000008.1:0-5100 GCA_051651665.1 Mycoplasma sp. | reverse complement strand
TCTTCCTTATTAATATTTCCTGGATTTAGTCTAATTTTTGAAACACCACTCTTAATTGCTGATAAAGCATATAGGTAATTAAAATGGATATCAGCAATAATTGGGATAGGGCTTAATTCAACAATTTTTGAAATAGCTTGAGCATCGCTATCATCAAAGATTGCAACACGAACTAAATCACAACCAACATCAGCTAATTTATTTATTTGATTAATTGTTGATTCTATATCATGAGTTTTGGTGTTTGTCATAGACTGGATTAAAATTTTGTCATTAAAATTAATTCTCTTCTTCATAAAATACCTTCGCTAAATACAAACCACAAGCATATGCCTTAAATTGTGATTTACCTTTTTGTGGATTTTTAAATAATTCTATGATATTTTCTTGTGTTATTTTATCTTCATTATAAGCTAAAAATGATCCTACAATCATTCTTACCATATTTCTTAAAAAACCATTTCCATTAACAGATATCTTAACTATTCCATCCTCTTCAGTGATATTAATTCAATTTATTTTTCTAACAGTATTTTCAACTGTTGTTGTTGAAAAAGAAAGGAAATCTTTTTCACCAATAAACATATGTCTAATTTTATTTATTTTTTCAATATCTAATTCTTTATTATATTGAAAAACGTTATTAAAATGAATAATATCATAATCTGGTTTGGTATTTATTAAGTAGATATATGTTTTTGATACACAACTATATCTTGCATGAAATTTTTGATTTATTCTTTCAACATATTTGACTCTAATATCTTTTGGTAATCTTGAATTTAACGCTTCTTTTAAAACATCTGATGAAATATTAAGTTCTTTATGTGAAACGTTAATAACTTGATCTAATGCATGCACTCTTGCATCCGTTCTTCCAGAAGCATTAATGTTTACGGTTAAATTGAATAAACTTTTGAAAGCCTCTTTAATTGTGCCTTGGATAGTTACAACATTCGGTTGTATTGCTCATCCTTTATAATTTGCGCCATTATATTTTAAACCAATTTTGTAATTCATTATAACACCAATGCTGCTTCAATTATACCGAATGGCAAGAAGATGAAGTTGAAAAATTGTAAGAATGCTGTTAATGAAACTACAAATGCTGCAATTCCTAAATATATATAATCTCATTTAGATACTGATTCTCTTCTATAACGAGTTCTTGATGCTCTTGGGTTATAAGCTCTTGCATCCATTGCATATGCTAATTCATCACTTTTTCTAATCGAGATACTAAATAAAGGAATAATTAATGAAATTAAAGCTCTAATTTTGTCTTTGAAATTTCCATTGTAATAATCTAAACCTCTTGCTGCTTGAGCATTTAAAATTCTTTTTGATTCCATTAAAAGTGATGGAATAAATCTTATACCAATCGAAAGAATTAGTGCACATTCATTAGCTGGAAATCTAATTATTTTAAGAGGAGAAAACAACTTTTCAATACCATTTGTTAATTCAGATGGTGTTGTTGTTGAAGTTAATATAGAAGAGGAAATAATAATCAAAATAACTTTAATAGAAACTTGCAGAGCTGTAACAATACCTAACGGACCAAAAGAATGAAATGCAGAATTATAATTAACTCCACCTAAAGGATTACAAAGCAAGTTGCCTTGCATTCATGCATTTGGAATATTTTGAATTATTATATTATTAAATTTAACTCCGCCAATTTCATATGAATTATTTAATAAGTATAATCAAATATCAACTCTCTCTACACTAGTTTCTCCAGTGTGAAGCATTACAATCGATCTTGCTTTTTCTAATTGATCTTGCTTCAAACTATTAATTCATGAAGTCACCATTTTATTACCTTCAAGTTGAAAATGATTAACATGTTCAATACTAACTTGACCAGTTACTTCACCACCAAATAATTTTGAAATAAAGATTGGTTCATCTCCATACATTGATCCTTTATCTCATAAAAGAGAATCAAAGTTAGATCAACTTCCAATTCCTAAGAAATTTTTAGAACCACCTTCCAGAAAAACTCCAATAGGTGATTTAACTGAAATTCAATTAATTAGAATGAAGAGGGCAAAAATAGTGATAAAGACTTTTAAAATATTCAAATATGTTCATTTTGTAAGTCTAGCCAAAGCTAATTGAGTAAGAATAAAAGAAAGGACAATTAATTGTCCAAAAAAACCTGATGGTATAAAAATCATAAAAATTGAAATTATGAAAATAACTAATTTAAATGAAGGATTAATTTTTCTGAAAATAGATTTATTTGTAATTGTACTATTTGATATTTGAATCATTATTTACCTCCTTTTTTGATATCGTGAATTTGATTAGCTAGTTCAATGATGTCTTTTGGCTTAGTCTCTAATAACTTTTTAAAAACATCATCTTTTTTAATTAATTTTTGAATAACTTGAATCACAAACGGAACTTCTATATTAGTTTTTTTTATTAAATTTTTGTCATCAAAAATCTCATATGGAGTACCTGATTTGATTAATTCTCCTTGGTGCAACACTAAAACTTGATCAGCAATTTCCAAAACATGAGCCATAGAATGAGTAACTATGAAAATAGTTTTTTGTTCAGATTTAGCAAGTTTGATAATTTCCATCATTTCAGCTTCACCTTTTGGATCAAGCCCAGCAGTGGGTTCATCAAAAATTAAAATATCCCCGCCAATTGAAAGAATACCAGCAATAGCTACTCTCCTTTTTTGTCCGCCACTTAAACTAAATGGAGAATATTCGAAATAACTTTCATTCATTCTTAATTTTTCCAATGCTTCAATCGCAACTTTTCTAGCTTCGTCTTTTTTAAACCCAAGATTTCTAGGACCGAACATAACATCTTCAATTACAGTGTTTTTAAATAATTGATACTCCGGAAATTGGTAAACCATTCCTACGTCTTTTCTAATTTCTTTGAAGTTTTTAATTTTCTTCTTAATATTTTTTTTAGTACTTTTACAACTGATTTTGATATTTGTAAAATTCTTTAATGAACTGACTGAAGGCACTTTTTTTAAATCATCGTTTAAATTTACTAAATATAGTTTTGTTTTCAAAGTAGGATTAATACCATAAAAAATATAATCTTTAATATTTAGTTTAATGAAATTTGGTGTTTCTCTTGGCTCAAATTGCTTAATTGTTAATTCTACCTCAGTATCTGTTGCATCGTTAGCAACTTGAACGATGAATACATTTTCTTTTAAAAAACTTTTTTGGTTTATTTTGAAAACATTTTTAACTTCGTTTTTTTGCAATTTATATTTGTTTATAAAAATATTATTAAGATATTTTTTAGAATTTAATTCAATTCCATTAATGGTTACATCTCCATAAATTGGTTTTGAAAGTCCATTGAAGAAATTGATCAATGTCGACTTACCAGAACCTGACTCTCCAATTATGCAATATACTTTATTAGCTTCAAAATTATAACTAAAATTTTTAAGAGCTACAAAACTGTTTGTATCTTTGTAATTGTATACAGCATATAAATTTTGAATAGTAATTGGGTTTTTTACTTGCATATTTCACCTATAAGTTTATCAATATTTAAAGATGGTTTGATATCCATACCTTGATCATTTAATAGTTTGCATAATTGCAAATTATTTGGTAATGTTAATGAATTTTCTACTAAGAAATTATAATCATTAACAAAATATTCTAAAGTATCAATTTTGGCAATAGTACCTTTATGCATGCAAAGGATTTTTGTCGCATTAGATAATTCTTCCATATCATGTGTTATGGAAATTATAGTTCTCTTATAATCCGTCTGTAGTGTTTTCATTAAATTCTTAATTTGCTTTTTTGCTTTTGGATCTAACATTGAAGTAGATTCGTCAAATATTATAACTTCAGGGGTTAATGCTAAAACAGAGGAAATGGCAACTTTTTGTTTTTGTCCACCACTTAAATCAAAAGCTTCTTTTTTAATTAAATCAGTAATGTTGATAATATCAGCAACATTTTCAATAATCATTTGCATTTTCATTGGATCAACATTATAGTTTTCCAAACCGAATGCTATATCATCTTCTGCAGTGATTCCAATGAATTGATTATCAGGGTTTTGAAAAATAACTCCAATAGCTTTTCTAAGTTGTTGGACATTCTTTTTAGATACTAAGATATCTTTGATATATATTTCACCCTTTTGAGGTTTAACTAATCCAGAAACAACTTTTGAAATTGTTGATTTACCACTACCATTATGACCTACTATACAAATGTATTCACCTTTATATATGTCAAAAGACACACCGTTAAGAACTCAGTTTTTTTCATTATATGAAAAATGAACATCCTTTAATGAAAGTATGGGTTTTTTCATTAAAGAATACCTTTTCAAACTCCATGAAGGTTGCAGTAAGCATATACTTCAACTTGATCATTTTCTAATTTTTTTGCTTTGAATTCTACTTTTGGTTCAACCGTTGGCTGTAAAGTGATAGTTTCCACAATTTTATTGTTGATTGATAATTTAAATCAAACTATGTGATGTTCTTCAGTATGAGGGTGTAAAACTTCTTTTCCGGTCATAGCCTTAATTACATCATTTTCAATAAAAATATATGGCTTATGTTTTTCAAATCCTACATCTTCTGTTTTAATTGTGATTTCTTCAAGGATTTCAGACCCTTGATTAAGCTCAGCTTCGGTAATCACATCACCATTTTTTAATTTAATAAATTTAATCATAAATACTCCATATAGACTATAAGAATTGTACTATATTATATATTGTTGAATAAAATTAATTATATATTATTATATAATCAATATTTTTTAATGAAATTATCTATAGTTTTGAAAGTTTATATTAACCAAATAAATTTAAGATAATAAAGCACATATATAATATAATTAAAGATATATTGCTTAGGAGATTTTATGAAAGATAAAGAATTAGATAAAAAAGAAGAAAATATTGAAGGTGAAACTGTTTTAACAGAATCACCAACCCCTAAAAAGAAAAAAATAAGCACATGAAAAGTTGTGACAGGTGTAATTATATTGTCACTATTTATTACAGGTATGACAACTAACTTATACTATTTAGTAAATAAGAAAAAAACTAATACACCAGCACCAATAAAGAAAA
>JBOFSS010000007.1:0-3006 GCA_051651665.1 Mycoplasma sp. | reverse complement strand
CAAATTAAAAAACAACCACGCATATTGAATGACTGGATGTTCATACATGAAATTAAACGATCATATAAAATCATATGAGTGTTTTTGGAATGGACATCTTGAAGGGGAATTATTTTCAATATTAGAATTAGGCAGATCTTATATCGAGGGATATATTGAAAGTGAATTTGAAAAAGGTTGCCAAATATTCAAAGATTCGCTAGAAATATTAAATTCTAACTCTAATTTGAATTGTAAAATGTCACAATATTATTTAGCTCTTATGTATAAAAACGGATGAGGAATTGAAAAATCAGAAGAAATGTTTCTAAAATTATTGCAACAATCAGCTAATCAGAAGTTTTTTTTAGCTGTTGATTTATTAGAATCTATGAAAGTTGATGCTTAGATATTTTTGATAAAAACAACATATTTTAAATATCAGTAAATTAAAATTATTGAACAACTAGCTATGTGGTTCTAGGTTATCTGACGGCTTTACAAAAATATAGATAACAATTGGTTGAAGTTTAGTACCACTTTTTACAGCAAGAAGCACTTCTTCATTTTTTCTTAATAAATGCAATTACATTTATATCTTCAAAATTATAGCCGATCGAAAGATTGGCTCTTTTATGTTTTTCGTAGCAATACATCAAACTAACACTATGATTTAAATTTTTAAAATATATACTTTCTGGTATATTTTTTATCAAAAGTAAATAATTCCCATCATTAGTATTCTTTATTAAGATGTGATCGTGTCTAACGTTGACGAAAATATCACCTCTAGATGATAATATTTGATCAAATACCAATTTATTTTGTTGAATATTATCTGCAATGCAATTGAGTGCTTTTCACTTTAACTTAAAATGCTTATGTTGATTTATATTCTTTATATTTTGTTCTAATGACTCTTTTGTCAGTAACCCATTTTTTATTCTATTCCTAATATAGTTAATACTAACTTTAAAATTAAATATTTTATCAATTCTGGAATAATGCAAAAAATCCTTTTAGCTGATTAATATATTGTAATCATTATTATTAGCAGTGCGGATTCAAATTCGTTATTTATTGATTCAACTTTCTTTAAATATTTCATAAATTTCTAATAATCTTCTATTATTCACAATGTTTATAATTATATAGAAATTCAATGATAACAATAAATGAATTTGATGAAATTTTAGAAGTGTATGAAAGTCGTATAGATCCTTTAGTATATTTAATTACTGAATGAAATTTTAACTGTTAAATTGTTAAAAATATACTTATATGTTTTATATCTAAAAATAAATTCAAAATACAATTACATACTTTGATAATTTTTTGTTATATAATACCTAACTAAGAATAGAAAAATATAGGAGATTTAAATGACTAAAAAATTTAGAGTTCAACTTGAAGACACCGGAACACCAGAAGGCAATCTTAAACGTGGTAAAGAAATATTCACAGCAATATTGACTCGATTAGACTGTGTTGGAGTTAATGAAAAAATATCGATATATGAAAAGAGAGTTGCCAACCCATCAGATGATCCCATTACAGTTGAATATAATAATTGAGCTCTTGAACAATTAAAAATTAAAAGAAAACAATACAAAAACTAAATAATCAAAACACTTCATTTGCAACATTATTTAGCAATAAGTTAAAATACTCTATCTAAAATAAGTAACACTTTTAACACATAAAATCAATCCTCTTTCTTAATATTTAGAATAAATTGATACATTTTACCAAAGTGATGCACTTGAGAATGCATTACTAATAAAACGCTGTTTATATGATCTAAATGAATCAAAAGCATGTTAAAACAATTGACAAATACAGATTGGTTAAGGTTAATCTAAAAAATTAAATCATATATAATTAGTTAAAAAATTATTTTAAATTTTAATAAGAAAAAAGTGTATATTTAAATTGAGATATTCTATTATCTCTTTTCAAGGAAGTTTACTTCCTATTTTTACTAGAACAAAATGAAAAATAATAAATGAAAGTCACGAAAGTGATAAATTGTTTCAATTTCTGAATATAAATATAATCCATATGAAGGCGTTTCATTAACTAAGAAAAGGCCAGTTTTAATATGGAACAATACCATGAGCTTGAAGGGAAGGTTATTTGTTTTTGTTGCACTAGTCATTTTAACTCAAATAATAAACACCTTTTTAAAATAAATAAAAACTGCATCAATTCTAAAAAAGATACATATGTTGATATGACAAAAATATTTTTTGTTAAAGCATATGATATTGACTGAAAATCAAATTGAGGATTAGTCACTGATGAAGAAGTTAAATCGAATGTTAACAACTTTATAAAAACATACTTTAAAGCCCACATTAAAAAAAACTTTGATTGATATCAAAGTGTTCCCAAATTGAATAATATGATTCAAATCTTTTTTGTAAAACTGCTTTGTCATTCATATTAATGTTATCTGATATAACAGTTCTTCATTTATCATCAAATGTAAAAATCCTTTATCGAATATGAAATAACAATTTTCATATAATAGAATTCCATTATCTTTATCATATCTTTCAATTTCTGTCTCACAATCTTTATATGCATAACATCTAAAAAAAACAGTATATTTTGATATATGAATAAATCAAAACTATTGAATGCAATATTGTCCAGATAATTATCTTGCATAAATAAAATTATCAATATTTTTGTATATAATGAATATGTAATATATTATTAATATTTTCATTAATTGAATTAATTGTTTTAATGCAATTTCAATAATGAAATATACAATAAGCAAAAAAGGATTAAAATATGAAAAATAATGAAAACGAAGTTTTCTTAACAGAAGAAATTAAAAAGAAAGAACAACGTACTAATAAATGAATAAAGTTATCTCCATTACTCTTTGTTCTTTTCTCAACTGTAGGAATAGCTACAGGGGTAGGTTTTTCTTTCATGCAAGATAATAAGAAGATTGTTCAAGTTGTAACTCCAACTATCACATTAAAAAAAGACTACCCTCGAGATCAATTTAAT
>JBOFSS010000006.1:0-2789 GCA_051651665.1 Mycoplasma sp. | reverse complement strand
TTTTTTGTTCCATTGTTGATGAATATATTGAGAAAGAATTATTTTTAATAATACTATATTCCTCAATGATTTTCCTTTGAGTTTCTATTTTTTGATCAATTAAAGATAATAGTTTAGCTATTTTTTGTTGTTCATCTATGTTTGGAAAATTTATTAATATTTGACTCACTATATCTTTACTTAAATTATTTACAACTCCCCCCGCTGCAAAACTTTTATATTGTTTGATGCAAAAATTTGATGATAAATAATGCAATAAATATTCAGGTATAAAAGTATCTAAAAATTTTTTAATTACTAATCAACCATCATGTATGCAACCGTCAATCTTCATAATGTAAGGTTTACCAAAGGACATTGAATTTGATAATATTAGTTCACCTTTAAAAACTTGTCTAGTTTTCCTCAAGCCTTCTTTAATTATTTTTTGTTTTGTTTTTGTAATATAATTGCCAAATTTAGGTGCATCACTAATTTTAATCCAATTTAATTCACCATCATCAGAAATGTAATTATCAATTGGTCTTGGAGATCCGCCTCTTTCAATTAGTGATTTTTCCCCCAATTTACAACTATCCCACTCCCCACTAAACTCAGGAAATCTCAAATTAGGTACATTTGGTTATTTTGCAATAAACAAAAATAATTTAAATTATATTATTCCAAATGTTGCTAATAATGTGAAGGTTACTAATACAACGGAAAATAATAAATAAACAATACTAACTTTATTTGAAAAGTTTATACTTCTAATTTCATTTATAATAACTTCTAGATATAAATTATAGAGTTCAATATTTGATATTTCCTTAGCAATAAATTCATCTATTGAACTTATGGAAATCTTTTTCATCGATCTTTTCAAACATCTCAACTCCCTCGACCTGAAATTATCCCCAGATATTGTATATTGCATCAAAATTGGTAAAATAAAACAATAAATAAATGGAGTTACAATTGAAGAAATTCACATCATTAATGATTCCCCGTTGTAAAAAGAAAGCATAAAAGTAATATTTATTGGAATAAGTAAAAATATTGTCATATATAACATGTTTTGAAAATTTTTCTTATTTTGCAATTCATAATTAACCAATAAAAATTTAAAAATATGAGATTGATCCAGTTTTTGTTTTTTATTCATATGTTTATTATTACACAAACAAATGACTAAGTCATTTTTATTGTATTGTAATTCATTCTAAAAAATAATTTAATAATAATTATACTTTTTTATTTTTTTTGTTGAATATATAAGTGAGGTGTATATGCAACAAGAATTTAATTATGTAATAGATAGGTGATTGACCTATAAACAAAACTTTGTGAAGATGTCAACATTTTCAATATATTATCTTTTAGTTAGGAATCATATAAAGCCTAACTTTGGAAATAAAATAAAAGTAAATGATAACGACATTCAAGAGTTTATTATAAATAAAATGAATAATGGACTTGATCAAAAAACTGTTAAGGATATAGTAATAGTTATTAATATGATTTTGAAGTATGGAAACAAGATCGGATGAAATGAATATATTAAGCCAGATCTTGAGTATCCATTGAAAAATAAAAATAAAGAAATAAGAATATTAAGTAAATTAGATTACATAAAATTAATCAATTATCTTGAGATGAATATTTGTCCATATAATTTAGGAGTTTTAATATGTTTAATGACAGGTTTAAGGATTGGAGAGGTATGCGCTTTGAAATGGGATGATATTGATTTTGAAAAAAAGAAAATTAAAGTTTCAAGAACTATTCAAAGAATATATGATAAGAACACTAATTTCTGTAAAACAATTTTAATTCTAGATCTCCCAAAATCCGATAAATCTCAAAGAGAAGTTCCGATATGTGATAGACTCTTAAAAGTTTTCAATTTCCTTCTAAATAAAATAGAGTCATTTGATAAATTTATTTTATCAAACAATATCAAACCTATTGAACCAAGAATCTATAGAAACCATTTAAAAAATTTGTTATTTTTAAATAATATAAAACAAATAAATTTTCATGGCCTCAGACACACATTTGCAACTAGGTGTATAGAGTCTGGTGCTGATTATAAAACATTATCAATTATATTAGGTCATGCAAATGTAAAAACAACATTAGATTTGTATGTCCATCCTAGCGATGAACATAAAGCAAATTGTATAGATCAAATGATAGGGCAATTTATATAATTATTTTACAAACACATTTGCCATATGATAGTTAATATATTTATTGCAATTAGCAAAATCTCTTAAACCTTCAATGTAACAAGGTTCATATGTTTTTATTAACAAGTCTTCATCTTCTCTACAAACTTCTTTTGAAATAATCACATTTCATTTTTCATCAAAAGTAAAATAACCTTTATCAAACATCTTGTGATGATTTCTACACAGTAAGATTCCGTTATGTTGGTCATATCTTTCAATATCTGTTGAACACTTTGAATATGGCTTAATGTGTGCAGCTTCCAATAAATATGGTTGATCTAAACAACATATTTTACATTTAGAATCTCTATTAAATATTAATTTACTAAAAAGATGTTGATATCTTCTACCTTTTGTTACTATATCAACCTCTTCAGGTCTTCATCCACTTATTAGTTTAGATTCCATATATTCTTCATAATCAAGAATTTCTTTGATTGATAAATCCTTGTATTCAGGAACACAAAGATGTAGTGTTTTAACAGCTTCAGATAATAACAACAATCTTAAATCTGTTGCTTCCTCAATAGATTTAAAAACATAATCCATTCTAATTGTTTTATTTTTAGAATTACT
>JBOFSS010000005.1:0-9880 GCA_051651665.1 Mycoplasma sp. | reverse complement strand
GAATGTAAATTCTGATTGAGTTGTTGAAAAAGCGACCATCAAAGCAATTAAAACGATTAATATAATACCTGTTAATAACCAAGATATTGCATTAAAGATTTTAGCTTTTGGCCAGTCTTTTATACCCAAAAAGAAATTTTTTGTAATAGTTAAAAATTTCATCTTTTCTCCTTTTTAATCCAACTATTATTATAGCCCTATATTTTGACATTTAAAAAAGAAATGGATAAATAGTTTAAAAAATTAAATTTTATTACCTATAGTACATATTTTTGACTTTAAAATGATGTTCACCCACCATCAGTTGCTAGGATGCTTCCTGTCATATGTGTTGCATCATCTGATGCTAAAAATAAAATAGAAGCCGCTTGCTCTTCAGCTGTTGCATCTTCATTCGAATGTTCTTTTAAAATGCCTTTAGTTTTAGATCCACCCATTGATTGAATGCTTGATGGATCAATTCCTTCTTCAATTGCTTGTTTTCTTTTGCTAATTACAAAATTCATAGCTTCATCAACCATTGGTGTTTTAGTTCCTGCTGGGTTAACAGAATTTACTCTGATTTGATATCTTGCATAATCTAATGCTAAATTTTTTGTTAGACCATTAACTGCATGTTTGGATGCAACATAAGCTGGATTTCCTGGTAATCCAGTAATTCCGGCAATTGAAGCATTATTAACAATTACTCCTGCGATGTTATTTTTTACAAAATGTTGTAATTCATATTTGCAACAGTAGAATACAGAGTAAAAGTTATTATCCATCGTAAAATCCATTTGTTCTTTATCTAATAAATGAACTGGTGATGGTTGTCCCATCACTCCGGCATTATTAATGGCAATATCAATTCTTTTAAATTTTTCAATACCAGTATCAATTAGTGATTTGACATTTGCTTCAATTGATAAATCTGCATTTATGTAAATAGCTTGTCCGCCAGCTTCATTGATTTCTTTTGCCAAAGCTATCCCTAATTCTTCTTTGATATCATTCAGAATTAATTTAGCACCTTCTTTTGATGCTCTAATTGCAGTTGCTCTACCAATTCCTGTAGCTGAACCAGTTATTAACATAACTTTATCTTTAAATCTATTTTCAAAATATTTCATACAAACCTTCTTATATAATGTTTTGAATGATTATATAATTTTGATTAATTAAAGTTCATATCTTTTAACAAATACTTTTTCTGAGAGTTTTTCTAGATTTTCTTTTTTTATATATTTGATATTATAAAATTTATTATCAATATATAAATATTTAAATTGTTTATGGTTTATTTTAAAATGTTTTGCTTGTTCTTTTGTCAAGTATAAAGTGTTATCGATAATTTGTGGTTTAATTTTTTTGATTAATTTATTATCAAATGATGAATAAGTGAAAATATTTTTAACCATAAAATAACGATCTATTATTGTTTCTTTAATTACTTTACTATTTGGTATCACATAATTACCGACTCAAATTAATATTAATATAATAGATAATGCAATAAATGCACACTCATATGAAATTGCATTAACTGTATCTATGTTGTTACTTGTTAATTGTGCATAAATTCTAGTTGTTAATGTTTGTCCAGGCATTAACAAACCAATTCCACTAACACTAGTTAAACCAGCAGTTAAATATAACGGTGCAGTTTCAGCCATAATTCTTCCTGTTGCTAATATTAATGAACTTATCAATGGTTTTAAAGCTTGTTTTAAAACAACCCTGATAATTGTTTCTCATTTAGTACATCCTAAACTATAAGCACTTTCCCTTACACTCATTGGTACACCTTCAAGTGCTTGCTGAGAAGTTCTGATTAACGTTGGTAAGATAACAATTGAAATTGTTAAAGCACCAGCTAGTAATGATTTACCTAGTGCACCACCCAATGAAAGACCAAATAGTTCTATGAATACAGCTAAACCAAACATCCCAAATAGTATTGATGGTGAAGAACCTAAACAATCAACAAAGAATAAAATTGTTCTTTTAGCTTTTGAATTAGAAGCATATTCATTTAAGTAGATAGCAATAAGTAATGCAATTGGAACAGAAATTGATAATGATACAAAGATAATTAACAAAGTATTAACTAAAGCTTGTCCGGTTGTATTGACAGTGTATTGGAAACTAGTAGAACCATTACCAAATACATACATAGCTCCATTGATTAAAATATCTAAACTTATTCAACATAAAAAACCAAAAGTCAATAATGAACAAACAACTTCTCAAAATAATCACATAAAGTTTCGGAAACCATATAATTTATGATCGCTTAATCTTTTGCTTACATAAGTTGAGATATCAGCATCATGATTAAAATTAACATTATATTTTTTTTCAATATACAAATCGTTGAAGAATGAAACAATGGTATTTGGTACTCAAGTAACAATGTTACCAATTATAGTTTCAATTTTTTTCATATTTGGATGTTGATGTTTTTTATCTCTAGTAACATACATAATGATTGCATTTAGAAGCATTACGAAAATAAATAAGAAAATACCAAATGCATATAACACACCTCTAACAGCTGGTCCACCAGTTTCACTAAACATATTTGTTGCTATAACAGAACCAATAGTTCCTAATGATGATATTAAAGTATCGCCAATTCCACCTCATAAAACAGAATATGTTTCACTCGTTAAAATCATACTAAGAGCCATTGTTTCACCAAAAGCTCTACCAACTGCAATAATAACAGCTACAATAATTCCGTTACGAGCTTTTAATTTATAAACTTTATAAATAGCCCTTGATCTTGATGCACCTAATGAAATAGGATTAGAGATAAAATCATCTGATATGGTATCGTATTTATTTAATGTCAAAGTAATGATTGTTGGTAGTACCATAAAAGTTAACATAATGATAGCATTTATAATACTATAAGCACCACCAGGGACAAAAAATGAAACAACTTTACCAATAGATTGAAGTGCAAAGAAACCAAATACAACAGATGGAATCCCACTTAAGGCTTGGACAACAATAGTTGCAATTCTTCTTTGTTTTTTATTTAATCTAAATTTTATGAAAGTAGCAGTTTTAATTCCAATAGGAGTTGCAAATAGAATCGCTCCAAAAGTAACAAGCAATGTTACTGACAAAGGACTTCAAATTCCTGCTTTGCCATCTGATAAATTAAATTCTAGAGTTCCCAAAATTCCATCAAGACCATATTCTTGAAAACCTGGTACAGAAGATATAATAACAAAGATAATAACAGCAATAAATATAAGTGCTAATAAGCAACTAAATCCAAAAGAAGTATACTTCCATATTTTATCAGTTTGCAGTTTTTTCTGCGGAGCTGAAATTTTCATTAATAGACACCTCATTTTTGAGATTCATCATTAGGATCTCAATCTTTTTTATCAAAATCACTTTTTCAGTAATCATTACCAACCCTTAATTCTTCAAGTTGTTCTGGAGTTAATGGTACAACACCAGCTTTTGTAATAGTTTCTTGAATTTCTTGTGATTGATAATTATTGTAAAATCACTCAATTCAACTTTTTATATTTTGATTATTATCATTAATACTAACTAAAGTATTTAAAGGTCTATATCATTTATAAGTTCCATTAGCAATATTTTCTATTGTCATTTCGATATTTGTATTATATGTTGCAACTTTAAATCCTTGTGATTGTATTTTGTCATAATTATTTAGAATAAATCCAGCACTCAAATAAGTCATTGCACCTTCTTCGCCACCACCAGAACTAATTTGATTTCAAGTTTCAACATTGGATTCTCTTGTAGGTTTCACATTAGAACCATAATTACCTTTGTCCAACATATTATAGTACGGTTCTTTTTTATGACCATCAATAGAAAGCCCATTATCTTTTAAAAAAGCATCTGTTGTCCCTGACTTTGCAGCACCACCAGCTCTTGCATATGGAATAATTTTAAGGTTGTTGTTAGTGCCAATTAAATCACCATAAGAGTATTCATTAACTCCAGCCATAGCAGAATATAATAATTTAGCTTTTTCTTTATTAATGTTTAAATCAAAATCATTTCCAGCTTTTGGCTTGTAGATTAAACCAATTCCATCAATTCCTAATGTGAATGTTTTTATACCTTTTTCTTTTCAAGCTTTTAGATTATCGCCAGTATTTATTTTTGAATGACTAGGAGCTCATGAAACATTACCCATATGTTTAGATCCATTGACAGCAGATTCTAATCCTGTACCACTACCTGTAACAGAAATATTTAGTTCAATTTTTTTATTCAAACCAAATTGTTTATAAGTTTTAGTGTATGTTTCGCTCAAGTCCATCATCAAAGGTGCAACCGCACTACTTCCTGAAACATATAAAATTTGGAGATTTGTTCAATTTATTGATAATAAAGTTATTGGCACTGCTGTTACAACAACAGCTGTGCAACCAATAATTCATTTCTTTAAATTTCTATTTTTTAATAAAGACATGTATATTCTGGTAACCGATTATGGAATAATTATACAAAATAATCGTTTTTTATAAAGATTTTTTTAATTTTGTTGAAAGTCTGAAAATATTTGGTTTAGAAAAATGCTCTATTTTTTCTATATATATCCTTATAAAGGGGTCACTTGATAATGAATTGTATATTCTTTTTAATTCATTTAAATTGTATTTAGATAAGAAAAATGTTTGTTTTTTAGATGCAAATCGATAGTTTAATAGTGGAATTATTATTTGTGAATGTATATAGTTATTGAATTTTTCACTACCTAAATCATCAAAAATTAAAATATCAACTTCCTTTAACTTTTCGAAAACTTCTGCTTGTTTTGAGTTATTAAGTTTCATATTTTGCATAATTTCAAGACAAAAATTATTCATTAAAATATAAGCTGATGTTTTGTTTTGTAATGCCATTTCATTTGCAAGAGCTAATATGAAAAAAGTTTTGCCTACCCCAAAATCACCAGATATAAAAGTAGAAATTGGATTTATTGCACCTCTTTTGATACTAAGAAGATAGTTTAATAGGTTAACCTGATCCGCCGCTAATTCTTCATCATTGATATTTAAAGAACTTTTATTTAATAATTGGTGTTGTTCGCTAATATCTATTGATGAATATGCAATGTTACTATTTATTCTAAAACCCAGATTCTTTTTATTTTTAGGGCATTCAAAGGATTGGAGGGAAATTTTACCAATAGAATCTTTAACTAATTTAAAATGAAATCCATTGCTTCCGCATTTATCTGAGAAATTACTAGAAGAACACTCATCTTCTACCATATATATTTTATATATATCTAATATATTTTGATTGATCTCATCTACAGTAATTTCAAAATTAGAAATATTTTTATCTTTTAAAGCACGCTCGGTGATTTCTTTTTTATAATCAGACATTATCATTCCACCTTGAATTTAGAAGCTGCAGATTGATTTGCAGATTGTAAGTGAGTTATCAATTTAGTAACATTATCTAAATTTAATCGATTAATTGTTGAAGCGATTCTATTTAAATACAATGGTTCAATTCTTCCATTATTTTTAAAGATACAATAATCTATTAAAATATTGATCATAAAATCTTTTAGATGATATTTTTTTCTTAAATTTTTAATTGTGTTTAATTCAACTTCACTTAATGCATGTTTTTGAATACAAGACAAATATTGTTCACTATTAAGTGTTTTATAGTCACTAATTACATATTTGAATTTTTCTAAATCAGTACCAGCTAAGAAAATTTGGTTACTTCGATTAATTTTTAATTGATTATTAAATTTATGATTATCATTTAAATCAATTAATTTTTTAATGTTAGATAGCAATAATTCATTGTTAATAGATATTTCGTTCTCATTTTTAATTAAAGATTGTGAAATTAGACTACAAATTTCATCATATGAAAAATGATATTTCATGAAAGCGTTATTTAAAATAGCCTTATTATGATCATTTAATTTGACTAATTTATTCAATTTCTTATACATATGATCATATACAATGTCGAAATTCATTGTATTTTCAGATTTAATATTGAAAGCGTTCTCAAAAGTTGTTGAAATATTCACCAAACCATGGAAAGGATTGGATTGATTAAATAAATATTTTCTTTTTTCAAATTCAAGTTCGCCAATACTTTCTTTTAAAATGTTCATATAATCAGAATTTTTTGAAAAAGATGATCATTTTAAAGGTTCGTTAAGTTTGAAAATAACTAAATTTTGTTTATTTTGATCAATAAATGTTTCCACCAGTCTCAATCCTTCGAGTTTTTTAATTTCTAAATCAAAATCAGCTCTATTCATTTTTAAATTACTTAAAATAGAATTTATATTCAATTTAATAATTGACCCCATATTTAGTTGGAAAGCATGCATATTAATTAAATTTTGATATACAGAAATAGCTTTATATCCTAATATAGGAGAATAAATAAAGTTCAAAATTTTTTCATTTGCATGAAAGTCAAAATCAACGTATATTTGGTATATTTTTTCTTCAATTAATTTGTTCATCAAAAATATTTTATTAGTTTTTTCAAAAAAATAAATAGGACAAAAAAAATAGTTAAAAAATTATCATTATTAACATGACTTAATCACATAGTAATCCACAATTTTTATAAGAAAAGTGGTACTTTTTAGGGGTTATCCACACAAATGTGGATTAAAATTCAACAAATTATATAAAAATTATTTTAAAAAAATCATTGCATTTTTAATCTTTTATGCATAAAAAATAACCCAATATTTAGTCAATTTTTAATGAAAAATCAGCTGATTATTATGCTATTATTACTATAATATTAAAAAGGGTGAAAAAATGAAAAAAGCAATAGCAATTGATGGCAATTCGATGTTTTATAGAATGTATTATGCAACTATGAAACAAGTAGAATATGCTATCCAAAATAATTGAACTCCAAATAACGCTATTAGGCTAATGATTAATCAAATATTGAAGTTTATAAATAATGGCGAATATGATTATTATTTTGTTGCTTTTGATGCTGGTTCTAAAACATTCAGACATAAAAACTTAGAAAGTTATAAACAAAATAGACAAAAAACTCCTGATGAACTAATATCTCAAATGCAAGATTGTAAAATTGCTCTCGAAGCTCTTGGAATTAATGTTTTAGCTAGAGAAGGGATTGAAGCTGATGATTTAGTCGGAAGTTTTGCTAAAATTATGAATGATAAAGGTGTTTTTGTTGATATATTTACTTCAGATAAAGATTTGCTCCAAATTGTTAATCCATTATGTAATGTGAATTTAATGAAAACAGGATTAAGTGTTCTTGATATCTATAGTGAAGAAAATTTTAGAGAGAAATTTTTTGATTTAACACCAAATCAAGTTATTGACTATAAATCAATCATTGGAGATAGCAGTGACTGTTTACCAGGTGTTTCTGGTGTTGGTCCAAAAACTGGTGTTGAACTTATAAAAAAATATGGAACACTATCCAATATTTATGATAATTTACATGAGTTATCTGATAGTCAAAAATTAAAGTTCGAAACAAGCAAAGAAATTGCCTTCCAATGTTTGGAATTAGCAGAAATATTGAAAGATCAATTTGATGATGTGAATATTGATGAATTTATTTTAAAAGAAGAAAATGAAAGCATTTTAATTAGTGTGATTAAAAAATATAAGTTAAAAGATTTAAATAATTATATTCAATCAAAAAAGGAAAACTAATGCCTGAACTACCAGAAGTCGAAACTGTTGTTAGATATCTAAATACAGTTTGTTTAAATAAAAAAATTATTAATGTTAATGTAAGGTTGATTAAATTACTCAAAAATATTGAACCAACAGAATTTTGCCACAATCTAATTAATAAAAAAATTAAAATTGTTTCTAGAAGAGGTAAGTATATTTTATTTAATCTTGATGATGAATCAATAATAGTTAGTCACTTAAGAATGGAAGGGAAGTACTATTATGAGGATAGTGAACTTAACTTAACAAAAAACGACCATATTATTTTTGACTTCGAAGATGGTTCTTTTTTAAAATATAACGATAGTAGACAATTTGGTACAATTGACTATTATAAAAATATGGATGAGGCTTTAAAATCAAAGCAACTTTCAAAATTAGGCGCTGAACCTTTCACTGATCAAATGGACATTGATAAACTTTATCCAAAATTTAAAAAATCTAATAAAAAAATAAAAACATTTTTATTAGATCAAACTGTAATTACAGGTATTGGGAATATTTATGCCAATGAGATTCTGTTTACCCAAAAAATTAATCCGCAAGCAATAACTAGTAGTTTATCAAAAGTTACTGTAAAAAACATCATTAATGAAACAAACAGAATCTTAAAAGAAAGTATCAAACATAACGGTACTACAATTCATTCATTTAAATTTGATAAATGAAATACTGGTGAATTCCAAAAATACCTAAATGTTCATGATCAAAAAAAGTGCCCTAATTGTTCAAATGATTTAAATAAAATCAAAATTAATGGTAGAGGTACTTACTATTGTAAAAAATGTCAAAGGAAAAATAAATAATGAAAATATTGATTACAGGTGAAACTAATTCGGGGAAATCAACAATTATAAGATTTTTAAAAAACGCAGGAATAAAATGTTTTATTGCAGATGAATATGTTGCTGAAATATATCAAAATTATGGAATTGGATATAAGGCTATTTTAGACACTTTCGGTATTGATTATGTGTATGATGGTAATGTTGATAAGCAAAAATTATCTAATTTAATATTTTCAGATAAAAATGCTTTTGATTTATTGTGCAAAACAATATGACCTTTAATCAGAAAAGGTATTGAAGAATTCTCATTAAAGTATAGTGTTTGCATTATTGAATTGGCAATATATAAAGTTGACAAATATAATATATTTGATAATTTATTCGATATAAAAATAAATATTACTTCTACTTTTAATATTAAGAATAAAAAGAGTAAATTTAGTAATTTTTATGAGAATATATCAAAAAATGATTTTGATTATCAATTAGTTAATAATAGTTCAATCGAAACATCAGAAAAAATTATAAAAGTCATCAATGATGCACTAGTTTAGTTTTTTAAATTCTAAATAATATTTATCTATTAATAACTTTAATTCATTAAAACCTTCGCTAGCTTTCACTTTTTTTAAGATATTACCTTTTTCAAAAATGATTGCTTGATCTAAACTTCCAGCAATACCAATATCAGCATGCTTCCCTTCACCTATACCATTGACAACACATCCTAAAATAGAAATGTTTAATGGGAAGAATTTATCTTCACAATATTCTTCTACTGCTTTAACAATTTCAAACATATTATAACTTAAACGACCACAAGTAGGGCAACTAATAATGTTGACTCTATCATTATTAATTTTTAAAGCATTAAGTATTTTATAAGCTACTTTAACTTCTATAACTGGATCATCACTAATGGATATTCTAATTGTACTGGCAACTCCTTCTTGTAAAAGCGGTGCTAATCCGATTGTTGATTTAATAGTTGAATCTAATAAAGGTCCTGCTTCAGTAACTCCAATGTGAATTGGAAAACTGTATTTTTTCTTTGCTAATCGATTAACTTCTAGATTTAAAATTGGATCACTAGCTTTTAAACTGATGACAATATTATTAAAATCAAATTTTGCAAATAAAGATAAATATTCATCAAGAGCTTCTATCATTGCATCTGCACAAATTTTATTGTTATATTTATTTAAAATATTGATTGGAATAGAACCGGAGTTAACCCCAATTCTAATAGGGATATCTGCATTTTTTGCTGCTGTTATTATCTTTTCTAATTCTTCTTCCTTATTAATATTTCCTGGATTTAGTCTAATTTTTGAAACACCACTCTTAATTGCTGATAAAGCATATAGGTAATTAAAATGGATA
>JBOFSS010000004.1:0-15302 GCA_051651665.1 Mycoplasma sp. | reverse complement strand
AATACTTTTGTATAACGTACGTATAAGGTAATTTTGAAATTTGTTATATTATTATTGTTAATTTTTAAAATAAATATCATATTAATTTAAAATTTGCTATAATGGAATCGGGAGACTCCCAGTTACTTATTGTTAGTAACAAATGAAATCTATTATAAAATATTTTTCATCGATTAATTTATTTTAAAAATAAAACTCTTCTGGGGTCTTCCAGAAAGTAGAATATGGAAAATTATAAAATAAAATTCACTAAAAAAGTGGAAAAAGATATAGCGAAAGCTAAATTCGATAAAAATAAAATTAATATTACAGATGGCAATATTAAAAGAATAAAATCAAGCAAAAGAAAAATGTTTGTTTATAGAAAGGGAGATTGAAGATTTATCTTTGAAATCATAAGTAATATGATTATTATTATTAACTTTGAAAAAAGAGATAAAGTATATAAACACAACAATTTAAATTATTAAAAAGGATCAATATGAATATACAAAAAAGTAAAGTTATTTTATTAATGAGCAACATATTAGATGCTCTAGAACTAAATTCAGATGGAGTTTTAAAAAAATTCTCTGAATTTTATGATAGTTACGAACTCAAAGATAATAATGATTGTGATTTGCGAATTGAAGCTATTATTAATGAAGTTGATAATGAATTAATGGAATTATTGCCACATGATATTTCGGAATGTCATAATTCAACGCAAGAAAAAATATTGAATTTAATATTTATGGATATATTAAAAGAAACGCAAAAAAATGTGTTAATTAATTATTTCGGAACATTAATTTCTTCAAATATTCTAAATAAAAAATTGCACTCTCTATTCTGCTTGTTTTTCAAAAAAAATAAAGCAGAATTAATTGATAATTGAGAGATGCAATATCTTAAAAAAACAAATAAATTAAAAAAATTAAAAACTTATATTTTAGTGAAAAAAATAAAACACATAAAAATTGATGATGAATTATTAAGTGATCAAACAAATAACAATTTGGCATCAATAATATATTTATTTAATGGCAAAGAAAATCTAAATAAAAAAATTCCAAAATCATTATTAATATTTTTATTTATATTTAATAAAGAAAATATAAATGCAAATGAATTTATAAAAAAATGAAACGAATTAAAAATAATTGTAGGTAATGAAGTATCAATTTTAGATAACGATAAATTATTGAAAGAAGGCAAATTGAGAGTTTTTGATTATATTGAATTAAATGTTGGTTCAGAAGCATCAAATGAATTTTTATTGAACAATAATAATCTTATTAAAATGCTTTCACTTCCATTGTTTTCAGATATAAAAAAAATGAATGATGAAAAATTAAGAAAAATTACAATTTCCATACTTTTATTAATCGGTTATACCTCTTTATTCTCACAAAGACCAGAAAAAGTAGTTCATGAAATTGTTGAATTTTTTAAAAAAAATAAAAAACTTAAAAATCAAGTTGTAAAGAAAAAAATAAGATGATTTTATAATTCATACAAACAAATTTTTGGAGAAAAATTAATATTAGAGTTGGATACAACAATATTAAATAGCATCCAAGATAATCCTAAAATTTTAGATTTAAAAAAAGAGGTTATCAATAAATTTATTGAACAAAAGTGAAAACCAAAAGTTATGGAATTCTTATTAAGAGAATACAATGAGAGAAATTACAATATTTCAGACTACAAGTTAGAGTGAGTTAATTCATTTTATTTGTTTGTAATGGAAAATTGAAATGATCTTACTACAAAATATAGTGATGATTTGAATAAAGTAATTTTTGCCTTTTTATACATCATTGACAACAATGGACTTGATGATAAAAATTTATTAGATTCAAATCTATATACTCCCTTTGATGACAATGGCAAGTATATATTTCCTAATATCTTTGATGAAAGTAAAGCCATTGCTGATATCAATATAATATGTAAAGAAATTAATTTAAATCCAAAAGGAGTTAATCCTATTTGTTTGATTCATAATAATATGTTAAGTAGAAAGAACAAAATGGAATTCTCAGAACTTGAATATCTTGGAGATAAACTTTATTCAATTATTATTTCTCACTTGCAAATAAATTGTTTAATAAAACAATGTGGAAAAAATTTTGAAAGTGCAGAATTTCAAAATAAAATATGATCATCTACATCATTATCAAAATCAATTCAATCAAATGGTCTGCTATTTATTGATGGTAAAGATTTTGAAGTTGCGGACTATGGCGAAGCATTGCTTTGAGAGTTATATAAATCTAATGATTATTGAAAAATATATTGAATGATATATGAATTGATAAAAACTAATAGCCCTCAAAATATTGTTGAAGAAAATCAATTGAAATTGATAAATGATGATCATTCATTTCGTTTAGACCAGCAAAAAAAATACTTTGAAAGAATGCGACTCTGCTCTATCCCTCATATTTTTTATTCAACAACATCTAGCAGTTATAAAGGTTCTGAAATAACTTCACACTTTTTATTATTAATGAATAAAATAGTTGTTCAAACAGATTTTATTAATAAATATGATGAGTGAGACAAAAACGATGGAAGACAAATATATTTTAATCAAGATAATCATGTAATTTCTACAATTAAACTTAGAACTAATTCATGTGATGGACTTTCAGAATTCTCTCATCTCGAAGTAATGTTCAACTTGTTTGATGAATTAAATTCAAAAGATCTAAATTCATTTAAAGTAATGATCAAAGAAATATTAACTTATAAATAATAAATACATAACAATTTAACTCGAAAAACATCTATTAATTTAGATGTTTTTAAAATGCGGTATTTTTAATGTTCTATAAAAATGCTGTGCCAATCCATTAACGCAATTCTTTTGGAGTTTCATTAGATTATCTTAAAAAAAATTTGACAAGAAGTATCTGGCCCTTTTATTTATAAGTTGATATATCTTATATATGGTTGCTTAATGTATTGCATATAGTTATACAGGGTATAGATATATCAATCTATATTATCTGATATATTATAAGTTGTTAGATCAATTTTAATATGGGGTGGTTGTTGAGGATAATTACCTTTTTATAAAAATATTATATTTTTTTATAAAATATTCTTTATATAGATAATTGTAATATAATCCAAATATGGATAAAAAGACAGCAACAGACATACATTTATATAATTTGAAGAGTATTCAATCAATTATAACGAGATTGTCAAATATCTCATTTACATTGATGAGTATAATTTTAGGTTTAAACACTATACTTGTACCTTTGATTTTTAGTTTAAATTTGAACAAAACTATTTCATATGTAATTTCTTCTATTCAAATATTAATATCATTAATTTTTTGTGTTGCTCACTGCATAAATTTAAAGAATGAGAGAATTTTTAGAAAAATTTATAATAAAAAAATTGAAATTAATTTAGATGAAATTATAATGAATGAAAACCCATCAAAATTAATACTAGAAATAAATTCTTTTTTTATTGAGGAAAAAAAGAATTACAAAATAACAAATTTTAAAAACTGATGATTAATCATAAAAAGTTGGACATCTATAATTTGATTGTGCATTATTTTTATACCAATTATTGAATTGATGATAATTTTATTTATTTAAGGAGCAAGCATGAATAATATTCCAAAACACAAAACATTTATTAGTTACCATCATGGTGCAGATCAACAATACAAAGACAAACTAGTTATGTGAAACGATGCCTACGGGTTATTTGATAATTATTCAGTTAATGAAAAAGATATTGATGACAAAGGCAAAAGCGATGAGACAATAAGATGTATCATAAGGGATGAATATATTAAGGATTCTACAGTGATAATAATTTTATGTGGAAGTGAAACAAAAAGAAGAAAGTTTATTGATTGGGAGATTAATGCTGGTATGTTTGACACTGAAAAAAATCCGAAAACAGGATTTCTAATTATTAACTTACCCACTATTAATCAGATGGAACTATCTTCAAATGAAGACAAGAAACATTTCATTAACTCCAATTGATCAAGTTTCGCAAATGACAGAGCTTCTCTGGAGTGCTACTTCCAATATTTACCATCACGTATTTTAGATAATCTAGAAAAACCTGAAATCAAAATCACTATAATTAATTGACTTAATATAGCATTTAATCCAAGTTGTTTAAAAGAGTTGATTCATTCTGCATTCAACAATAAAACTACTAATAACTATGACACTTCTACACCGTTGAGAAGAAAAAATAGTTAATCAAAAACATTTAAATTTCAAAAAAATCATCAAATGAATATTTTAGAATATTTATATATCATCAAAATATGAAAATAACAAGATTGGTTATATTCTCAAAAAATAAAGTTTCCTGAAATAATGGTTGGTTCATAAATTAAAAACTAATTAATTATTATTGAGATAGTAAATATTATATGGAAGACAAATAATTGAAGTAACTTTTTTATACAAAAATTAGATGAACAGTATTGCAATATTTGCATGGCTTTATAGAGTCATCAGTAAATACAACATCTAGTTTAAGCAAAGAACTTATAAGTTTGTATTAAAATACTATAAAAAAATTAAATCTGCAATCACTAATACAATTTACTCTTTCCAATATAATGATAATAAGTGCATAATTTTATTCACAGTAGAAATTTCTATTAAATTATTAAAATTCCATTGTTTCAAAAATGGTAACAAAAGATTCAACTTTACATTTATAGTTTATTTACTTAGAAGTTTTGAACTTCACTTTTCATGAACAAGAGGGGAGTAAATAGATTATGCTAAACATGAAACTACTGTCACCAACTTTGTCTCAAGGTTATCAAAAGGTGGAGATACAGAAAGAATTAAGTTCGAAATCAAGGGAAGAATCGAAAGAATGTGTGTGATAGCACTTCTAATCTAATAAAAAGGAGATTACTATGATTCAATATAAAGAAGAACAATTAAAAACAAACAAAAAAGAAATTGAAAAATTTACACAACAATGTTTTTATAATGATGAAGAAAAAGAAGAGATTAAGAGAGTTTATAAAGATCTTGCTAAAATGTAGTTTCCTCATTATTTATTAATAAAAATTATTTATTGAAAACATCACTTTAATTGCGATGTTTTTATAATTTAAAATTACCTAAACCAACCTTTTAAATAATTTTATGATCTTATTAAATTTTTCATTTGAATATGGTATATATGTAAAATCTTAATTAAATTTAGCAGCGTGTACTAATGGCTGGAATTTAATAAAATCTTCAACACTAACCTCTTTATGGTATCTTCAAAGTCGCCGAATGGAACAGCCAAACTAACATGTAATATACAATTATTAGATGTTACAATGCTGTGGTATGCATTGTTATGTATAATCACTATCTTTTTAAATAATGTGAACGGTTTATCAATTTCTATAAAACTGTTTATGACACATATAGATATCAACGATAATTTATGTATTGTCATTCGTTTTGATGAATTATATTAAACTATTTTAATTTGATGTTATTTTAATATTGATCATAAATTTATGAATTAGCATATATTTATTTTTAATAAACACAATGCTATCTTTTTATCATTAAATTTAATTCCATTGAAGTTTTTTCTTTTTTTATAATCTTATATTTTTAAATTATTCAACTTAAAATAAGTGATATTTATTTATGCTATCAATTAGTATAAAATTATATATTGTTTTTTAAAAATAAACATTTATCGAATAAATGGGAAACTTAAATAATTTAATATTTAAGTTTAGGTTAACTAAATTAGTTTTATTTCAGGTAAAAAATTAAATGTAAATTCAAATTTCAATGGATCTTTATTAATTATTTTAAAACCTCTTTTATCATAATAATTTAATATCTCAAATTGAATTTTCTCTTCAACAGTATTTTTATTTATATCATATTTAGCCACGGAATTTTTGATATATAATTCAGTATTGTCAGTATTGTCAGTACCAATAACTGGATTAACTATATCAAAGTAAAAATTAAAACTTGTTATTGGTTTTGACTCATTTTCAAAACCAATATGTTCTAAAAATTGACTTTTTGTCCCTTTGTAATTGGAATCTATTATTGATATTAATTTTGTTGAAGAATCTTCTTGATGTTTTAAATTGAATTTTAAATCATAAGGGGCATTTGCAACAACACTATTTGATATATGTTTTTCTGATTGAATAAAAATTTTAACTTCATCATCTTTGATTGTTGATACTTCATCAAGACATTTGAATTTTGTATCTTCAGGGAAATTATTTAAAGAGATAAATTCTTCTAAAGCTTCTTTTTTAATTTCGCTATCTTTTGAAAATTTATTAAAGATGTCAGCAAATGAATAGTTTTTATTATAGTCATCTTTAACTTTAAAAGATGATGAAACTGAAATTTGGTTTTGCTTTGAAATCTTAACAATATAATAAGAGAGAGTACCAATGCCACCTAAAAATATAGAGCTAAACAAAAATATAATTAACACTCTTGCAATTTTTCCTCTTTGATTTCTTTTAGACATTTTCAATTCTCCAATTTAATATAAATAAATAAAATAAATATAATATTTTAATTATACTATAAAAAATTTTTATATACTACACAGTATTTTTATATCTAAATTTTAAATTATGTAGATTTGTAAAAAGACAAATTTTAATAAATTAGTAAATAGGTTGCTATCAATAATAAGCAACTTTAGTTACATTATTATAGTGTTGTCTATTTATATTGGATTTAAATCATCTGCAAGCATAATGATTTAGAGTGATTAACTTAAAAGAAATTAAAGTATAATTATTTAAATTAAAGGAAGTAATTATTATGATAAAAAATGATGTTATTAGTTTATCTAATAGAAAACACAACTATTACTATATTGAAAATAACTATAATGAACATGTAATTGTTTTCTTAAATGGTATAAATGGTGATCATAATGTCATTTCTTTGTATAAAAATGAGATTTTTAAAAATAATTATTTTTTAACATTTGATAATTTGTCTCAAGGCGACAACCCAGCTCCACATACTAAAAATTATAAAAAATATGCAAAATTTACTATTAATTTTATAAAAGAATTAAAAAAAGAAGAAAAGTTTAAAAATAAAAAATTTATAGTGATCGCAGAATCTTTTGGATCAAATATTGCTTTTTTAATAAACAAAATGGAACCTGATATTGCAGATTTATATTTTTGCTGAAACGCACCTACAAAAGTTAGCTCTTCAAAAGTTCCAATGAAAAAGTTGATTCCAATATCATTAAAAACTATGACTACATTGTTATTCAATATTGAGACATATGTAAAAACGGGTTTTAGCCCTGAGTTAACTTCAAATCCCGCTGTATTAAGAATAAATAAAAATAGAATTATTAATACGAGCAACAAGCTTCATTTAGCAGTTTGAAGATCTATGTATGCAGTTAGAAGAATTGCAAAAACAGGATTAGGTAAAAATTTTGTTTATGTTCAATCATTGAATGACAATATGTTGCACAATGATATCTTAAAAATTAAAAGTGAAAACTTTCATATTTTCAAAGAAGGAAAGCACCTTTTATCTTTTGAGCCTAATGCTAATGAATTATTTGCTTTATTAGAAGCCAAAATTAAAGAATTGAGTATCTAATGAGTTCAGAAAAAAATCAAAGTAATATTTTCTTAACCAAACAGAGAATGATCATCTTTGGAGTATCATTTTTAGTTTTAATAGGTCTTGTTATTTTTTCTATGATCAGTATTTTAAAATTAGACTTTGGAAATTTAAATACTAGCATTTCAAATATGATAGAAAAAGATGGTATTACCATATTTTATCTCTTTCTAATATTTGCAATATTTCCATTTGTGAGATCAATTCAAATGGGTGTAATTTATTTTTTACAATTAAAAGCGATGAAAATTCACACCACTTTTTTTGAGACTTTTAAAATTGCATTATTATTTATTTTAATTATCTCAATTACTCCAAGTGCTATTGGTGGTGAACCGTTCCTTATTTATTCTTTAAGGAAAAAAGGGGTATCACTGAGAGAATCATCTGCTATGGTTTTAATGAATAGTACTGTTGGACACTTTGCAGGAACTTTAATTACATTCCCATCATTCTTTTATATCTTATTTACTACACCACATTTATTTGAGTCTCAATCAGGACAATTAATTTTTTGATTCTCTTTAGTTGGAATGATCATGGAAGTAATCGTAATGATTTCATTCTTAATATTATCTTTTTCAACTAAGTTTCATTATTATATAAATTTAACATTTAATTGATTTTTAAAAATTATGAAATTCAAACACAAAACAAAACAAGAGATTTCTTCTGAAGTATTGGAAAAAGCTGAATTTAAAAATATTTTAATGAAGCATTATAAAAAGAATTTTATTTGGGTTTATATTTTTCTTTCAACTTTCGCATACAATGCAGCCTTATATGCTATTATGTATGCTTCAATTGCTGTTGTTTCAGATATAAGCGATATTCCATTTTATTTAGTATTTAATTACACCAATGTAGCTACAACTGCCAATAACTTTATCCCTTTACCTGGTTCTGAAGGTTCTTTACAAGTACTTTTAAATGCAATGTTAAATTTCAATAGCTCTTTATCTGATCAAGCGGTTAAAGAAGGTATTTTCATATGAAGAACAGGTTCTTCATATGTGACTAGTTTGATTGGTATAATCATCATTTTATTTATGATGAAAAACTATTTAATAGGATTGAAAAATAAAAAACTGAATACTAAAAACTTTAAAGATGAAATTTTAATTATCTCCAGCAGAGCTCACAATACAATTGGTGGAATAGAGAATTATAATCGTCAATTAATAGATATTTTCCAAAAAAATAATATAAAAGTAAGAGAGTTAAAATTAATTCCAGATGAATTTATTTCTAATGATAAATTTTTATCAAAAAGTATCATTAAAACAAAAGGTATTGAAATAGATTCTAAATTATCTAAAAAAACAAAAGAATTTGATAATATCGAGAATATGTCAACACTAAAACAATTTATTGTTATGAGGAATTATATTACATCATCTCGTAAAATTGTTAAAGATCATCTGAAAAATAATGCATATTCTATGATAGTGGACTCTTCATTTTGCGGCTTTAAATTCTTATTTGAAAATAATCAGTATGTTTGAGTTCAACACAATTCTAGAAAATCTAGAAATGGTCAAATATTCAACAACCCATTACTTAATTGAATTGCTCCAATATTTATGAAAATCTTAGGTGTTAAAAACACTTTTAAAGAATCTAGAAATGTAATTTTATATGATAAATTTAATGAAATTGATGTAAATATTCCAGATAAAAAATTCTTTAAAATTCCCTTACCTTACGTTGCTGAAAGGAACCTGCCTAATAAACAAGAAGTTCAAAAAAAACAAAGTATTGCATTTATTGGGAGAATTGAAAAAGACCAAAAAAGAGTTGATTTACTAATTGATGTATCCAATCACATGCAACATAAAATATCTGTTTATGGAACTGGTCCAATGTTGGAAGATGTTAAAAAATCGAAAAATTTAATATATAAAGGTAAATTTGATAATTCTAATTTACATAATGTTTATAGTGATATATCTCTATTAGTTGTTCTATCTAATCATGAGGGATATTGTTTTTCTGCTGTTGAAGCAATTTCGAATAATACACCAGTTATAGTGAGAGATACATTCCCTTCAGCAAAACTTTTTACACAAAATAAGAATACAGGTTTATTAATAGATTCTAAAATGAAGACTAATGAAATCGCTAGAACAATTGAAGATTACTATCAATATGTTATTAATAATCAAAAAGAAGTGGTGATAGCTTGTGAAAAATTATATCAAGAAACATTTAGATATGATTCTTTTTCAAAGTCATGATTAAATGTTTATAATGAGCTAATAAAAAAGCAAGATAACCATGCTTAATATTGTATAATTATTGTCATTGTGAGGTCTACATGCTTTGAATATTCATTATATTTTTAATGACAATCCCTTTATTGAATTATATTTGTTTTAAAAAAACAAAAATCTTATCAGTTATTTTAGTGACAATTCCTTTTATTGTTATGCAACTGATTACGCCACTATTGATTTCATCAACAGATCTGATGCATTCTGTTGTTTCGCCTTTATACATTACATTTATGTCAATTACTATGGCATCAATTTATGGTTTTTTTGGTTATAAAATGTATGGATTATTTAAAACTGATGAATTGAAATCAAATATGATGTTAGCAATCAAGAAATATTTACCAATACTTATTTCGCTAGCTGTTTTTTGAATTATCATGATATTTGTGAATTCTTATTTTCCAGATACAGAAGCTTATTTAACAGCGTCACAGAGATATGCTGATGGTTTGAATTTTAGTTTTAATGGTGTTGATAATATTGAATCTTTCTACCTTTATCCAGGAATGATAGGAACTTATTCATCACTATTTTATAATGACTTACCATATGCCTATTACTTTTTGAATCCGTTTATTTTAACATTTACTTTAATGCTATCATTTTATGAATTCTATTGATCACATGTGAAAGAAGAATATTCAAATAAAAACTTAATAATTAGTTTTATTTCTATTTTAGCATTAGCAGTTTCCACACCTTTATTAAGTTCCTTTATGACAGGTGGTAATATTTTTAATCAATCAGCTATTTTAGCAATGTCTTTATTTGTTGTTCTCAATAAAGGGCAAGGGATTTATATGGTTCCAGCTATATTGTTATTCGGCTTTTTCTTTTCTATCTCTTCAGCATTTATTGGGAGTATTTTATTAGTGGCATTATTGATTTATGCACTTTTATTTAAAGGGATGAAAGATTTTGTCAAAATTTGAAGTTATGGTGTATTTATTTTAATGCTATCATTATTCTCATTTATAAATAAAACTTGACTACTATATTTAGGTTATGCATTTTTAATGATAAATATTGGTGCATGTTACGCTTTAATTAAGCTTCCAAGATTTGAAAAATTCTTAAATTGAAAATTATTCTCTAATGAGAAATATGACAAACATATTTGTATGTTCCAAATAATCGCTTTCATTATTAATGCGATCTTAATTGTTATTTTATTTGGATTTGTTTATAAGTTTAAATCATATTACACATCTCAATTAGTGTTTGTAAATATGGGATTATATTTTGCGATTTCCTTATTTTTATTTCTAAATTATAGAAAAGCAAAATATTTAGGTAAAGAATTAATATTCCTCTTAATGTCAAGTTGCATTTCAACTGTTGTGATAACATTGGCTATTATTGTTAAATTTGATAATGCAAGTATATGAAGAATTATCTATTGTAATTTAGGTATGGGTGGACCTTTAGATATAATCTATTCAGTTTTTGCACTACTTTTATTCTTCTTACCAAATATTAATTTTAAGTTCAAAAAAAATAAAGACGAAAATCTGAATCAACAAGAAACCAATGCAGCCACTAGTCATCAATGGCTCATTTACATAAAAAGTGCTTTAATAGTTTTAGTGGCAGCAGGATTTACTGTTTATAACTTTGCATCGTTAGGTTTAAGGTTATTTAGATTCACCGATAATGTACAATTGAATGCAAGAAAAGTAAGTGTAGAAGAAGCTAATTTTTTAAGAGGACTTGATAAAAACAAAGATGGTGATAAATCTGATATGTTAATGGACTTACAAGTATTTTATTTAATAAGTGATATTACAAATAGAAATAATCAATTATATAATGAAAGCTTCTTCCCAAAAGCTCAAGATCAATCAAATTGAACTATTAGTTCATATAATTTTGAAGGATCAGTTAAAGATGTTGATACAAATCCTATTCCTGAAAATTTCGCAGCTTTATTAGGTGAAAGAATGTTAAATTTATTTTTTCCAGTTGAAAATACCACCAACTGAACGCTTGATTATGTTATATTAGATAATTTCTCTCCGTACCATAATAAATTAACAAGTTTTTTAAGTGAATCTGGAAAGTCACTAAAAATAGTTAATCTTCAAAATATTTCAGTAATTGAAAGAATTTAATTTTATAAGTGGTTTAACTATACTCAATCTAATGAAACTAAAAAAGTGATGTTTATATAACGCCACTTTTTTTATAACCTAATTAATATTGTATATTTATTATTTAATCAATCTATTAAATCAAACCTTTTTTAAATAATTTTTTAATTTTATTGAATTTGATTTCAGAGTATGGCATATGAGTGAAATTTGAATTAAAGTTTGTAGCATATACTAAAGGTTGGAATCTTGTAAATGTTTCGACACTTGCCTGTTTGTGATATCTTCCAATTCCACTTTCACAAACTCCACCAAATGGAATATTTAAGTTTACATGTAAAACACAATTATTAGACATCATAGCACCACAAGTTATATTAGTATGTAATTTATTGATAAACCCTTTATCATCACTAAAAACATAAGCTGCTAATGGATTTGGATTTCTATTTATAATTTCTACAATTTCAAAATCACTATCATAAGTTACAATAGGGAAAATTGGACCAAATATCTCTTCTTTCATAGACAATGAATTCATACTGATTGGTTTAGTTAACATGATTGGACAGTGTTTGCTTGATATTTCTCTACAGTATATAACTTGATCATCTTTTACTAAATTAGTCAATCTTTGAATGTTTTTATTTGATACATAAACTAAATCACTAATTAATTTAGATTGCTCCAATGATTCGATATATTTAATTAATTCCTTTGTAAACTGTTTTTCAATTGTTTTGTTAATTATCAAATAATCAGGAGCCACACATGTTTGCCCACTATTTAAAAGTTTCGATCAAACTAATCTACTGATTGTTTTTTTCATATCTATATTTTTATCAATAATAACTGGACTCTTACCACCTAGTTCCAAAGTGACTGGAATTAATTGCTTTGCATAATTTTCATAAACTTTCTTCCCAGCTTCTGTACCGCCAGTGAAAAAGACAAGATCAAATTTTGATGCATATAATTCTTTGTATAAATCAGGACTAATCAAATCTTGATGGGGAATAACATATGCCTGGCTAGATTCAAACACTTGAGAAAGTATTTTTGCTATAATTTCATTAGTTTTAGGAGTATGCTCTGATGGTTTTAACACAACGGTGTTATTACATGCAATTGCTCCAACAATTGGAATCATTGATAGCTGAAACGGATAATTGTATGGAGAATATATTAATGTGTTACCATAACACTTTCTTTGAACATAAGACTTAGCTACAATCTTATCTTTAAAATCAGAATTCTTTTTCATTTTATGAATATCTTCGATATTTTTGATGAATCATTTTATCTCATTACTAACAGAAGAAATTTCTGTTAGTAATGTTTCTTGTTTATTTTTATTTAAATCTATTTTAAGGGCTTCATATATTTTATTTTCATTAGATAAAATTGCAGATTGCAAATTAATCAATTGATTTCTAATGTGCTTAACATCTATACTTTTATTTTTATGTTCTTGTTGTAACTTTAATATTTCACTAATTTTCATTATATTTCTCCAATTGTAAGGCTAATTTAAGTATAAAACAATATATGTTATAGTTATCAGATATAAGAAAATTTATTTTACAAATTGATAAAAAATATTTTGATATAATAAAAATATGAATAATTCACATGAAATAACTTTATTAATTAAGCACTTAATGGAATCGATGTTTAATCAAATTAAAACATCAGCCTTTGCTTTAGTTATTTTTTGAATTATTGTCAATATAATTACATTTGTAATTTTAATCACATTTTTTAAACACAAGAATGCTATTAGTCATAAATTGGTTAACAACTTCATCAACAATAAAGTTGTCCAAACTTTTAGTTTTGAATTAATTGGTGCAATTCAAATATATGCATTTTGTGAATTATTAGATATTACTTCAATTGACGAAGATGATTCAAAAGATGACAATGTCTCTCTTTTAAATATTAATCAATCAATTAAACAATTCTATTACCAAATATTAGAAATATTAAATAGCAAAATATTTTTCAAATACAGAACTCACTAGTTATTTTTTTTAAGACAAACTAGGAGACTAAAAATGAAACTAAGTAAAAGATCTTTACTTCTTTCTTCTATCATTTTAGGTTCTATAGTTATAGGTGGATCAACTGGATTAACTTATTATTTCAATAACAAAAAAACAAATGAAGTAGTAGATAATACAAGTAAACTAAATCCTATAGAATTTAATGATAATAAAGATGATATAGAAAGCAGTATCATTCAAACTGAACCTCACGTATATGATGTTAACGATTGGGATTATTATGATGATAACCCAACAAATAAAGCATACGATGAGATATATAATTCAGTTAATAAAGATGTAATTGAAAATGATGCAAAATTATTTTTACTGGGCCTAATAGGCCCAGACAACAACTTTCAAATTAATATTTCTAAAATAGATATTGATTCGACACAACCAAGAGTTATTAATTATCATGAAAATAAATTTGATATAAATATTGAATTTGAAATCTACAATAATGATTCTAGAGCAAGTATCTTTAAATCAAATTTCTTTAAAAATAAGGTTTATAAACCTTATCAAGTTGTTAATCATCAGTTAACTATTGAAAATCAAAGTATCATCCCTGAATTTTGAAATAGTGAAAATAATGATTATTATGCTAATTACTTCTTTAAAGACGTAAAGTGAAAAGAAGATAATTATGAAAGACAGTTTAAAGAATTGAGAATGTTCGATTATTCAAAAACATTAAATTGAAAATTAAAAAATATTTCAAAGGCTAATACTGTTGGATATGTAGATGTTAAAGAAGATGGTCAAAAAGCACTTTCACAATTATCAGAAACAGAAATTGTAGATGATATCGTCAACAAAAATGATGATATATTAAATACATTATCTATTGTGTTAGATCCTGCTCAAAACATCTTGCAAGAACTTCAAAGAAATGCAAGTACAAGAATATTTATTAGTAATATAGCTAATGATACAAAAGAATTGTTAAAATCTTTGATCCCATTAATTGATGAATCATTAGTTGGAATAGAAAATATGATATATGATTTGCTAAATAATGCAACAGTAGCAGAAATCTTATCTAAAAATGAAACATTCATAAAATCTTTAATTGATAATATGGATAATCCAATTGACTTAAGTGTTTTTATTAAAGATTGATCTGTGGAAGGACTTGAAAAATTTCTCTCCACTGTATTAAATGATGAAGCACTCTCAGATATGGTGCCACCTAATCTTGCCAATGATATCACATCGATGGGCATTGTAGATTTGATAAGTGTT
>JBOFSS010000003.1:0-1898 GCA_051651665.1 Mycoplasma sp. | reverse complement strand
CTAATGGTATCAAAATGAAAATTAATTCATTAAAAATGAAATTTAAAAAACTCTAAACTTTTCTTGGAACAAGTTCATTAAAATTTTCTATATACAAAAGAAGCATGTAAGAATAACAGCAATAAATGATCAATTTTATATTTTTAAAACAAATAAAAGGCATAAATTGATTTAACTAAAGTTGATATAATTATTGTATAATCACAATTATGAAAAAGAAATATAAAAAACTCCAAAAAATGAGTTTTGAAGAAATAAGATTAGAACAAATAGAGTTACTAAAAAAAATTATACTTTTTTGTGATGAAAATAAATTAAGGTACTCTTTACATGCTGGTACATTGATTGGAGCTGTGCGAAATAATGGATTCATTCCTTGAGATGATGATATTGATATTATGATGCCAAAAGAAGATTTAGATTTCTTAATAAAGAATTATCATGATGACAACTCTTTTGTTTTATCTCATCATTCAAATAAATTTTATTTTCAGACAATAACGAAATTAATAAGTTCAAGAACATGCGGCTATGAGGAGTGTAGATATAAACAGGTGGATGAATATGGTGTATTCTTAGACATATTTCCAATTGATTACATTTCTTCAAACCGCAGCTTAACTACCTCACATATAAAAGACTTATATTGTAATTATCAATTTTTAATATCAGTTAATTATAAAGTTCATAATTTTGATGATCTCATAACTTATTTATATTTAATTACCTCTAATAAACTAAAAACTAAAAATAAATTTAAAATAATTATTTTTTCTCCCTTTGTTTTATTGTATGCATTATATAAAAAGCATATTTCTGGTTGCAAATCAATTCAAAAAAAGTTTGACTCTAATCCATTGAATGACCCATCAATAAATGATGCGGATAAGATGATGATGTTTTTACATTGAGATGATTGGAACTTTGATTGCGCATTAAATTTATCAAATTTTGAAAACTATAAAATAATAAAATTCGAAGGGATAGATTGCAAGATAATAAATAATTACGACACATTTCTTAGAAATTCATTTGAAATACACTACATGCAACTCCCTCCTGAAGAGGAGCGTATTCCGAGACATAATTTAGTTATGTTTTGGAAATAATCTTTTTTTATATATATATATATATATATATATATATAATGAAATCAGAATTAAATTAATATCGTTTGTTTCAAAGTAAAATATTGCTTTTAAGGAAAAGATAATAATGAATATAACTTTAATTTTAGAAGGTGGAGACAGGTCTTGTGTTCGAATTTCTAAAATTCCTAAATAATTTATTGTGGCAGAGATCAAATCACTTTTTATACATACAATAAAAATTTTTATTAATTAATAAACTTTGATAAAATTGTTTTGATTTGTCATAAAGAATAATTATAATATGGAGAGAGTCTAATTAAAAATAAAATTAATATTGCAAAGATAATATTTGTGCTGAAATTGTCATCACATCGGGTGATGTGATGATTCAAGCTGATGACAGTGAATTTATTAACCATATACCCCGTAGAAAAAGAGTTATTTATGTAAACTCCACAAATTTTTAAATGATTTCTCATTAAAAAATTATATGATAAGAAAGAAAAGTCATGATTCAGTTGCAAAAGTTATTTCATCAATTCTTAATATATCTTAATTGAAGATATACGCGAAGCAATTAAGACAGTCTTAAGCCTGAGTTCAAAACAGTTTAAATCGAAAATATAATGCAATTAACATGCGAATTTACTTTTGATAGATAGAATTATTTGCTCGCTATTTTTCTAATGGTATATTGCACTTTATTATATAAAATTGTTGATGCAAAATATAGAAATTTAATAAGATCTAATGACCACTTATATGCAGGATGTTATAAATTATAATTAATCGATAAATGCTCCAAGA
>JBOFSS010000002.1:0-4572 GCA_051651665.1 Mycoplasma sp. | reverse complement strand
TTATATGATATACCAGGAATTGTATTTATTTCACAAATATAAAAAATTCCATTAGATTCTAATATATCAATTCCGCATATATCAGCAGAGAAAATTCTAGAAACATTTTCACATAGTGTAACTAGTTCATTGCTTGGTTCAATGTATAAAATTTCTCCACCTTGACACACATTGCTTCTAAATTCATCTTTATTAGTTTGTTGTCTTACTATTGTAATGATATGTTTATGATTTGATAGGAGAACTCTATAATCAAATCCAAAAGCTTCTGGAATAAATTTTTGCACTATTAAATCGTTTACTTCATTTTGATATTTTTCTAATAAATTTTTAAATGTTTTTATATTTTTAACAAGGTGAACATCAAAGCCACCAAAACTTTTGGTTTTTTTGAATACAAATTCATTTGAATCAAACTCTTTTAAAAGGGTCTCATATGTTTTTTGTATGTTTTTTAAATATGATTTTGTTACTTTAAAAGTAAGTGGAGTTTGAATGTTATTTGCTTTTAGTATTTCATATTGAATTCATTTATCACTTGCTAAGGAAATAAATTTAGAGTTTGGTATAACTTGAATGTTATTTGCATCACATATTTTCCTTAATTCAGGAATTTCATCATACATTAATACTAAATTTATATTATTGAGAAAATTTAGATTTGGCTGTTCCATAAAACCTTTTTTATTGATTATTTTTAGATGATCGTATGTTTGGATCGATTTTAAAGTAGATTCCATAATATCTGATAGTTCTGTAAAACTCTTTGATATATCATTCCTAATAATTAGTATATTTTTCATAGGTTAATTATATATTAATTATAGGTTTAAAATTGCAAACATTTTGTTGATGGAAATATGCTTTGATGACGTCTCATTTAAAAACTATAAATTAATAACCATCATATTAGTTAATTGTTTAATTAATTTTGATATTAATATCATTAATAAAATATATAACTACATTTTAGCAAGTGCTTTGTAAAATCTTTTAACTTCATCTTTTTCATCTTTACTATAAAAGCATTGTTTTGTAAATTTTTCGATTTCTTCTTTGTTTGTTTTTAATTGTTCATTTTTACATTGGATCATAATTTTCTCCTTTAATTAAATTGGTAATGCAATAACGCACATTCTTTCATTGTATTTACTATCTCAATAAAAATTTTTACCATCAAAATTTATTAACATCAAAATTTATTAATGAGTTTTTAAACTTTGAACTAATGATGATATAGGAATCATTTGCTTCTTTTGAAAATGTAACTAATATTATTGCATTCATATTCGTATTATACATAAATTAAATAAGTTATTAATTGAAATTCAATTAATGAATAATTAAATTGAAAATATCAAATATGTATTAAAAAAACTTCTCGGTTAAGAGAAGTTTTAAAGAAAGTTTATCATCTTCTAAAATTTAAATTATGAACTATTTTATAATCAGCTTTTCCATCGGCATTATTATCCATTGGAATTTCGATGTTTAAGGTTTGGTTATTATATTGTAAAAGTTGTGATCAGTTTTGTGAATTTGGGGTAATTTCTCAAGCATATAAGTTTTGTTCTGGAATTCAAAAAAGAGGATTTGTTGTTTTGTCAATATTAAAATGTGTGTTGGTTAATGTTGGAGTTAAAGGTGTATCTTTAAGTTCTAAATGATTAAGAATTTTTTCAGAGTAACAAAAATTAAACATGAAAGGATTTTTGTGGGTGAAAGTTTCAATATATCCTCTTGAGAAAATGGCATTTGTTAAACCTTCTTCTCTGCCATAACGTATTGGATTACCATATTGAAGAAAATTTTCATTATTCTTATTTTCCGCACCTCTAGAAATTGAATAAAAATCCCTCTTAACCTCTAGTCCCGGAGCAGAAGAACCCCCACCTTTAGAATCACTACAAGAAACTACTAATGGAGCTGAAATAGCAAGAGCTGCTGTTATACTTGCTACCCCAATAAGAATCTTAGTTCATTTTGCACTTAATTTTTTCATACTATAAAACCTCATAAATATATAATCTAAGGATAATTATACTATTATTATTATTATTATTATTATTATTATGAAAAAATTTGTAAATAAATAGAGGTTATTGATCATATTTATTGATATATATTATGGTTATATAAGGTTGAATTTGATATATAACTTTTTATTTTTATTTATAATAAATAAAATAATTTATAATAAATAAAAAAGAAGGTGAAATATGTTAAAAAAAAGTGAAATTAATAGTTTAAATGTAATTAATAATTTTAAAGATGAAAATAAATTTTATTTATCAATTGCGTATATTTTAAAATTATTAACTTATACAATAAATCAGTCAGATGATATTAAATTTGAAAATAGGCATGCAACTATAATTGTTAAAAATAAAAGGATAATATGTTCTGGTTATGATGTTTATAATCCGCACAAAATAAATGATAAAGTTTTAATTGGTTCTTTTATGAATGCTATTAATAATTCTTCATATTTAGGTTGTGATATTAAGGGTGCTACAATATTCACCACAAACGAAAATATCTCTTCAAACGATGTTAGTTATGCAGTTCAATCTGGAGTTAAAAAAATAATTTGTTATTCAAATGAAATTAATTATTTAAATAGTTTTGATTTAAATAATAATAATAATAATAATAATAATAATAATAGTAGTAGTAAAATTAATGTTTTATTAGAGTCTGGTATAGTTTTTAATATAATTCCTTTTGGAGATGATGATTTTATAGAAATTTTAAAATCAAAAGGTATATTTCAATCAATTTTAAAAACTAATGATAAATCTAAAAAAATTGATGAATCAATCTTTTTGAAAAATATTGATTCATTTATAAATGTAATATTTATGTTGATTTCTTATCTGACTAGTGTAAATAGTTTTGATGATAGTTATCAAGTTGGAAGTGTTTTTGTTAAGAAAAAAATTATAGAAGAAACTAATTTCCGTAAAGGGTATGAATTGTACATTTTATCTGCATGTGGTTATAATGGTTTTAATGATAAATTAACCCAATATAATAATAAAGAAGAAAAATCTGAACTAATTGTTCACGCAGAAGAAAATTGCATCTTATCATGTATAAAAAATAATATAAAAATGGATGATATGATTGCATATTCAACACTATATTCTTGTGATAACTGTCAATCAAAAATGTTTGATTGTGGTATACAAAAAATATTTTATAATGATAGTTATTATAGGACTAAAAGAGATGATGAGAATAAAATATATTTTGATCCAGAAGAAGATGGAGAAAATGAATTAAAAAAATACAATAACCTTATTTTTATTAATAAAAATAAAGAAAAAATTAATAAAAATAAAGAAGAAAATTATAGAATTCAGTTATCAAAAACATTTGATAAAACTCTTTCTATTATTAATGCGATTTATATAATTAATTATATTGAAAAAATAGATGTAAAAATAGCTCAATTTTTATTATCTCAAAAAACATTAGAAATTTATATAGATTTTTTTGATATTAATTTTTCTGGATCAAATATTTTAACTCATTCAAATAAGAGTTATGACAAAGCCTTTCTTTTGATTATTAGAGTTTTTATTTTTAAATATTTAAGTAATAAAAATGAGTATGATAAATCTAAATATAAAAAATTAAATAAATCTATTGATTATTTTTTAATTAAAAATTCAATAACAATACCTGAAAATTTTTTTAAAGATTTTTTAAATAAAATTAATGGAAAAAAAGAAATTAGTGAGATAAAAAGTATATATATAAGTTTAATTAAAAGCGAAATTCAGGAATTAAAAGAAAAAATTAAAAATATAAAAGATGATGATAAAATTAAAAATGTTAAAAATGAAATTTATAAATATAAATCAATTATAAATATAATAAGTGAATTATAAGATGAAATACTTATTATTCTTCTGGACTTTGTTGACCAAACTTGAAATGTTGAAGAATTTAAAATATAATAAATTTTTATTAACTTATTTCCCTAAATTTCAACTCATATCTCAGAATTTCATTTCATGATCTGAGCAATTAACAAACACATCAATTAGATGATTTATTTGATCTTCACTATAATCTTTGGTTAATTCATTGATTTTATTGATTAAAAGCACATTACCACCACTATATTGCTCAGAAGCATAACCTTTGATTCATTCACCATAGAATTCGTGTTTGATTGAATCTGGGTTATTTTTAATGATTTGTTTAGCAATTAACTCATAACTATAAGCACAAGCTAGGATTGCTACAAGGATTTCGACTTCAGTTTCATCATATGCTACTCTTAACATATATGATGTATATGATAAATTAGCGATACAAGGTTTAGTGTTATCAACCTCTTCTTGAGTAAAGTTAAATTTACCCATATAACCTTTATGGATATCCATTTCTCCATCTAAAACTATATTTATATACAGATTAAACAATTTCATAGTTTCAAGTGTTTTAGCTTTTGCAACACCAATTGCAAACACTCTAATGTAATCTTGTAAATATAAATAATCTTGGATTATATAAAATTTGAATTTTTCTTTATCTAAAGTTCCATCTTCAATCCCTTTT
>JBOFSS010000001.1:0-3811 GCA_051651665.1 Mycoplasma sp. | reverse complement strand
AAAGTAAGTGATGAAAAAAAGTTATATTAACAACGATAATTTTTATATATGAAACGGCTTATACAATCAAAAGATATAATTGATAAATTTTTAGAAAGTTTGTTTTTCTATTTTTTTATTTTTAAAATAAAAAATAGTATTTATCAAAAATTTGCAACAAATATATGCAATAATATCTAAATATTTTCTAGGATTTAAATATTTTGATATTATAGTATATATACTATATCTTAAAAAGATATTAACTTAATAATGGCAAGGGGTTTTATGCAAGTTGTAATATTAGCTGGTGGATTTGGAACTAGAATATCGGAAGAATCTATTATCAAACCAAAACCATTGATTGAAATAGGTGGGACTCCCATTTTAATTCATTTAATGCGTTTTTTCTACAAACAAGGATATACCGACTTTATAATTTGCGGCGGATATAAATGTGATTACATAAAGGAATACTTTTACAAATATAATATTATAAACTCAGATTTTACCATTGATAATAAAGATGAAAAAAATAAGTTCTATATAAATAATTCAAAATCAGAAAAATGAAAAGTAACTGTTATAAACACAGGTAAAGAAACTCAAACTGGTGGCAGAATAAAAAGAGTTAAAGAATATATAACTTCCGATAATTTTTTCATGACTTATGGAGATGGGTTATCTGATGTAGATTTAACTAAAGTTTTAGAAAAGTATAATGAATCAAAATCAATCGTTACACTAACCTCAGTTCAAAGAGAAAGTAAATTTGGAGTATTAGAGTTTGATGGAACAAACATTTCAACATTTGCCGAAAAAACTATGAGTGGCGGAGGATGAATTAATGCAGGATTCATGATTTTAAACAAAGAAATATTTAATTATATTGATGGTGACGATTCTTCTTTCGAATTCGATGTATTACCAAAATTAGCTAAGATTAATAAATTGACAGGATACAAACATTGCGGATTCTGAAAATGTATGGATACCTTAAAAGATAAGAATGAATTTGAAGAAATTGTCATGTCTGGTAATATTCCATGAAAAAAATAGAATCCTTTTTTAAAGGTAAGAAAATTTTAGTAACTGGACACACAGGATTTAAAGGTGCTTGATTGACAAAAATTCTAGATAATTTTGATGTTGAAATTTTTTGCATTTCCAAAGATATTGAAAATGATAGCATCTATAATCAACTGAAGTTTAAAAAAATAATAAAAGAATATTTTTTTGATATTGCAGATTTCACAAAATTTAATAATGTGATTTCAGATATTCAACCAGACCTAATATTTCATTTGGCTGCACAATCATTAGTTATTAATTCCTATCAAAACCCATTTGTAAATTATTACTCTAATGTGGTTGGAACGATCAATCTTTGTGAATCAATATCTAAAATTACAGATAAAAAAGTTTCCGTCATCAACGTAACAACTGATAAAGTTTATAAAAATATTGAGAAAATGTATAAATATAAAGAAAATGATGAGATTAACGGTTTTGACCCTTATTCAAATTCTAAGTCTTGTGCAGATTTGATAAGTCAATGTTATGTTAACAATATATTCAAAGATAATATAATATGATCAAATGTGAGATCAGGAAATGTTATAGGTGGTGGTGATCATTGTGAAAATAGGATTGTTCCAGATATATATAGATCATTGAATTCTGGTGAACCTCTTTTGATTAGGTCTAAAAATTCAATTAGACCATACCAACATGTTTTGGAATCTTTATTTAGTTACATATTGATATCAATGAGACAATATGAGGAAAGTTTAATTTCTGGTAATTATAATATTGCTCCTGATGATGAATCAATAATAACAAATGAAGAATTACTTATTAAATTTCAAAAGTTAAATCCACAACTAGAAATTATTTTTTCTGAGAATAGAATATTTCATGAAGCAAAGTTACTTTTATTGGATAATTCAAAAATGAAGCAAACATTTCAGTGGAAACCACAATTAAACATTGCTCAAGCTATTGCTTTAACTGATGAATGAGAAAAATCACCAAACAAAGACGAAATAACTCAAATACAAATACTTGAATATATGGAGATTTTTTTCAATGAAAAATAATATATTAATTATCGGTGGTTCTGGATTTATTGGAAGTAATATTATTACCAAACTTTTAACTGAAAATTTCCATGTTTTTTGTGTAGATATTAAGAAAAGTGATGACGATAAAATATCTAAAAATCCTAATTACAAATTTATTGACATCCTGAATAGTTATGATAAAAATAAAGCAATAAGAAAAGAACTTACTGACTCAGAGGTCTCTATTGTAATAAATTTATCTTGGAAATCAACAAGTGGTAATGAACGTTCAAATTGAGACACTCAATATAGCAATGTGTTAAATAATATTGAGCTTATGAATTTATTGCAAGAAATGAAAATCTCTAAATATATTAATTTTGGATCAATTATGGAAACGGAAATTTGCAACGATTTATTCAATGAAACAATTAATAAAAATAAACTTTATGGATTAGCGAAATTAACTGATCACTTCATAATAAAATCTATTTGTGATGAAAATAGAATTGATTTTATTAGTTTATTAATAACTAATACTTTTGGAGTTGGAGAAAAATCTGATAGATTAGTGAATCAAATCATAAGAAAATACATCGATGACGAAAGTCTTTCACTATCAATGTGCAACCAGCTTTATAATTTTATTTATATAGATGATCTAGTTGAAATAGTTTTCTTGTTAATAAAAAATGGTCGACCAAATATTAGGTATGTTGTTGGTTCTGAAAAACCTGAAACACTACGTATTTATATTGAAAAAATTTATAATGTTTTAAATGAAAAAACAAATAAAAAGTTAACACCTAAATTTGATCATAACAAACAATTTTCACTAACCAATAAAGAGTTGTCTACTTATAATACTTTTAGAGATTCAAATTATAAATGTAAAATAAGTTTTGAAGAAGGAGTCTTAAAAACATATGAATGAATTAAAAAACAAGAATTCAAATTTTAAAATAATTCCAACTAAATTTGAAGGATTATTTATTATCGATATTTTTTCGAGAGAGGATAATAGAGGCTCATTTGAAAAAGATTTTAACAAGACGATCTCAGAAAAATTTAATCTTGATTTAAAAGAAATATTCTATACAAAATCTAAGAAAGGTGTCATTAGAGCTCACCACTTTCAAGCTATAAAACATCAACTTAAATATGTAAGATGTTTGAGTGGAAGAGTATTTGATGTTGTTATTGATATTAGAAAAAATAGCAAAACTTATAAACAAATATTTACAATTGAACTTTCTGGAGAATCAAATAGAGGGATATTAATTCCTCATGGTTTTTCTCATGGTTATTTAGTAATTGAAGATGCAATTGTTTCATATAAATGTGACGAATATTTCTATGAAGAAGGAGATATGGGCTTTAAGTGAAATGATGACAATATTAAGGTTGAATGACCACTGAATATGGTTGAAAAAATTATCTTATCTGAAAAAGATGAAAATTCACCATCATTTAATGAAATTGAAGAAGTTATCAATAGAGAATTTTGTTACCATTCATAATGGCACCATTCTCTATTGTTAATGATTAATGTAAATTTTATAAAATCTACATTTTATTTTTGCAACAGATTAACGAAATTTATAAATTTAATGTATGTTCAAATTCTCATTTATTTCTAAGTTTCATAATTAAAAATATTCAAATTAAAAGAATCACCACTTTAGATTAAAAAGTAAAGTAGATATCAATTATTTCTAATGGTATCAAAATGAAAATTAATTCATTAAAAATGAAATTTAAAAAACTCT